>JAQGHS010000474.1 GCA_028291605.1 Planctomycetaceae bacterium
GCAAAACAATCCACCTCTTGGTCGCTGCGCTCACCCAGATTCAAGAATCTGGGCGACCCTTCCAGGAGATCCAATATCGGGAAGTTCTAAGATCGAAAACATGCCGCTGGCGGAGGACTCGCTGGACGTCGTCGGGCGAGTTGCCCGCGCTGAGGACGATCTCGACGAGTTGCTCGGAGGTGATCCCGAATCTTTTCGACCAAAACCTGCGGTCATCGTTGGCATTCAAATTGATTCGAGAACGATCACGCTGCGTACCACAGAAATCGACACTCAGCATAGTTTCACCTGAATCGTTGACGCTTGCCTGTGGCAATAAATACGAACGCTGTCCGCCCATCAATTAATTTGAACCAGTACGCATCCCACCCGTGTGGGTGCTCGCTTCGACCGCCTGATATTTCACCCAATTTCGCGGGACGAGGATGCAATAGTTATGCCCCCGTCCCGGGAAAAAAAGGGATGCTTTTCCGCCTCGCAGTTGACTTAATTCAACGCTATCACAGTCCTTGCGCGCGGATCACAAGGACTTGCCGTGAATGGCGTCAGAATTGACTTAGGAGCCTGCAGGAGTCCGGACCGACGTAGACATGAGGCCATATTCGACAAACTTCCAAAGCGAGCAAAGATGCGCGATTGTGGATGCTGAGCGACCAGACTGGCAGATGACGAACCACGCGGGCTGATTCAGCAGTCAGGTACTGGCCTGACTGCACCCGGCACTCAGTTCGTGAGCGGCATGGCGCTAGCCACCGGTGCTGTGTGAGGTTGCTCTGGAAAAACCGGCGGCTAGCGCCGTGCCGCTCACGGATCTGATGCCGTTTCGACTTGACGCTGGCCCGGGGGGCATTCAAAGTAAGACTTCCGGTCGAGACATCCCCATATGAGTCCCATGCTCTCTGGATGGGGGATTGTCCCGCACTCATTTACAGAGGCCTCTATGTTCTGGGATTTCTCTACGAGCCTTTCCCGTTGGGTGCGAAGTCGCTGGGAAAAACCGTTACCCGCTGGACGACGGAAACGGACTCGTCGATTGGGGTCGCACGCCGAACATCTGGAAGTCCGGCTGGTGCTGACTCCGGATCTCTTTGTGGTGCCGGGAGCTGATTCGGCGCAAGTGAAACTCACCTTTCTGCTGACTCAACAGCAGACCAAATCCAAGAATGAAGTCGGCTTCTACATCGTGGACGATGCGGCCGGCAGCATTGATGGCCAACAGCCTGGAACGGGTGACTACGCGCGAGCCGTACTCCACAGTTCCACGCGGCAGATCCTGTTTCCCAGCGGTGGTCTGCCCGGGACGTCCGAGGACATCACTCTGGCCGGTGGCACGCAACTCGCCTTCTATCTCGTCAAAGGCCGCAGCTCGCAAGACCTCCTGGACCGCGACCATTACCGGAAGTTTCCGAAAAGTCCGCCGATCTACTTTTCCGCGGACGATGTTTCGTCCGACCAGTTCGATCACGTCCATAGCCAGGTCCTGCCCAGCGGTGACGCCACCTATCAGTGGCAGGACCAGAAACGCGGCAAGAACCCCGCTTTCGATGACGCCGTCTACACGATCACGGCGTCGACTCGAGTGCAATTCTTCTCGGACCTGGGGGAATTTCAGGCCGCCTCGACCACCAGTGTCGTTGAGACCTTTGATGCCTTCACCCCCACTGGGACTTCCCTGTTTTCGCCCCAGACTTTCGGCGACATCACCATCACGCCGCTGGGGGGCTCGCCGGCCCCCAATCTCTTCATCTTCCCGCCGGGACTGGGAAACGGGAGTGACTTCGGTGTGCCGCTGACCAGCAACGTGCTGACGGCGAACGGTAACGAAGACTTCGAGCTCACGTTCGCTACGCCCCCGACGACCGTGGGCTTCGATACCATCACCAACTTTTCGACGACGAAGCCCGTCATTCACGTCTACGACACGAACGGCTTGTTGATGGGGACCTATTCGCTCGCGCAGGCCCCCGATTCGGCCGGGTTCGTGGGCATCATATCGAACGTTCCCATCGGCCAGATCAGATGGACGGCATTTCAAGGTGAAATGCAAGATACCGCGATCGATAACATTCGAGTGGGGACATCCAATCCATAGCCCCGCCGATCGGTCAGGCTGTGTCTGACGTGCGTTTTCCAGTTCGAGGGCGCACATGAAATCTGGTTAGCCACCGAACCGCCATGGGCTCATGGGTTTGTGTGAAATCGGAAGATTCCTGGTGCCTCGGAAACACGAGAGATGGCCGAATTTTCAAGATTTTCGGGTCGATGGCGGACGTGCTAGAAATGGTGTGGGGTGTCTTTTTTGATGGTGAGCGGAGTGGCGCTCGCCACCGGTTCTGTGGTGCGCCGTCCCATTCGACAGAACCGGCGGCTAGCGCCGTGCCGCTCAGGAGTCTGGCCTCAAGGTGAGCACCCCTTGGCGTGCGGTTGGGGTCGGGAATATGAACATAAGAACAAAGAAGTCAAAGGGATCAAAGAGTTCACGGTTCGGTTGAATTGGGTTTTGCCGTTCTTCGTGACCTTCGTGGCCTTCTGTTAAAAAGATTTGGAACAGAAGGTCACAAAGGTCACGAAGAAGTCAAAGAAGTCAAAGGGGTCAAAGGGGTCAAAGGGGTCAAAGAAGTCAAAGAAGTCAAAGAGTTCAAAGAGTTCAAAGAGTTCAAAGAGTGCGCGTCAGTAAAACAATAGGCCAGGTGAGCCCGGTGGCGTCAGCCGCGGGGTAGAGTGGTGGCGCGGATTTTCGAACAAAGTCGTGCGTCTGATCAGTGAGCGCTGGTGTAGCACGGTGAGTCGCTACCCAACCCCCGCCCTTACGGGCTAGTTGATTTAATCAAACCCTAATCGCGTATTTGCGTTTTCGCGACACCAGGTGCCCATTGAACATAGGTTTGGACACTTAAACCGTATCACCGTACATACTAATTACACTGGTATTGTGTTTACATGCCGATTAAATCAACAGGCCGTTAAGGGACGGGGCTCACCTGGGTTTTGGGTATTCAAAGAGTGCGCGCTTGATGTGTCTGTAGGATGGCCGCCCCGGCCGTCGTATTCTCGTCTTGAGAGATTTCCCGGAATCGAAACTTGAGCGAGACGAACATGAATGAGCCGGCCACTGATGAACGCTCATCTAAAAAAGCAGACGGTCGGGGCGGCCATGCTGCAGACACGGAATCTCGACAGTGAACGCAAGAACAAAGAATTCAAAGAATGCGCGAGAATTTGCCTGTGTCTGCGGAGCGAAAGTCGTGAGTTGAGTTTCCGTAGGTGAGCGGGATGGCGCGAGTCACTGGTTCAGGGGCACGCTGTCCCATCCAAAAAAGAACCGGCGGCTAACGCCGTGCCGCTCAGGAGTCTGGCCACAAGATGAGCACCTATTGGCATTTGGCTGGGCTGGCGTGGATTGCGGCAGTGGACGTAAGAACAAAGAATTCAAAGAATGCGCGACCTTGATGTGTCTGCAGGATGGCCACCCCGGCCGTCGTATTCTCATTTTGTGAGAGATCCCGGAATCGAAACTTGAGCGAAATGAACCGCATGAATGAGCCGGTTTGCCGATGAACGCCCAGCTAAAAAGCAGACGGCCGGGGCGGCCATCCTACAAACACGGAATAGCGACAGTGAACGCAAGATCAAAGAATTCAAAGAGCGCACGAGAAAAACGCGTGCGTTTCTCGAACTACTTCGTAGCGGTGGCACCGTAGAGCGGAATGCGGCCGTCGACTCCCACGCCCCACGGTTTAGTACCGTGGGGTAATGCGCCGACGTCCGGCTGGTCTGGGTCGATATCGCGCAAGACGTCCGGCCATTCGGACGGGATTGGGGCACCGGCGTTGATGGCAGGGCTGGAAGGTTGGAGCCGGAGATCCATTTTGGGTAAGTCAGTGAGCTTCAAGTTCACGAAGGCAGGGTCTGCCCAGTGATCTTGCGTGGTCCAGCCCGGTTCAAAGTACTGCTTGCTTTCGGTGAACAGCTTTGATGCGCGAAACTTCGCAAAGGGATCGACGTCACCCGCGGAACTCGGAGCCAGGCTCCATAGAAAATTTCCCCCTTCGCGTAAGTTGGAGGCAGCTCCCAGGCCGAGACCCGGCGCGCCTTCCAACTGGACTAGGATGTTGTTGAACACATGACGCTCGGAGTTGTGTATTCCGACCGCACCCAGGCCGAACAGGAAGTAGTCCCGGAAGACCGGCGCTTTCCGGATGATCGTGTTGTGATAGAACCGCATGACGGGATAGATCGGGCTGCCGTGGTCGCCGACCAACACCCCTTCGGCATGCAGATACTCGCCACTCGGTTCGTCCTTCGTGGGCATGGCATAGTAGACTCCGGCTCGCGGATCGAGGACGTTGCGATAGACGAACACCCCGGAGTTGGGATCGTGGTCGAGGGGCGATTCGTCTTTTTCCAGCTCATGTTGCTGAAACATGCCCAGGCAAGCGCCAATGCGGTTCTGATAGACGTACATCGAGTGGTTGCGTCGCTTGGGGCCAAACTCGAGACCATCGTCATTGAAGTTGTCGACGTAGTTATGATGAAACTGAAGATTCTTCACGAAGCGGAAAAAGGCGCAATCGTGGTCATCAGTAAATTCGCACCAGCCGAATTCGATGTTCTCGTTCCCTGGCTGGCTGTTTTGGAAAATGACCTGGTAGGAAGCAGTGCCGCGATACTTCATGTGGCCGCGCCCCGTCCAGGGAGCTGCCAGTCCGCGGAAGGCGGAGTGGGTGACTCGAATCTCCTTCGAAGCGTTGACCAACAAGGCCGGAAAGCCGCCGAAGATCGTCAGGTGGTCAAAGTCGATGTTCTCGGAGCCGTAGAGGTGGATCATGGGGCTGCCCGTGGCACCACGCAGGACCAGGTCTCGAATCTGCACATGCTGGATGCCGCTGATGCGCAGCACTTCGGCGCCGAATCCCAGGGCGACAATGAGCGGCAGTTTGCGGGGGTCTGTTTCGCCGCGATAGGCGCGATCTCCCAAGCCGGCCAGTCGATTGTGACTGAGTCGGATGTGGACGCGCCCCGTCTCTCGATTGAACCACAGTCCAGGACCGCAGTAGGGTCCGGCATCGCGATCGGCATCCTTCGCGGCGGCCGGCCAGAATTCACTTTTCGCACGCAGGTCGCCGACGGTGCGATAGCCGTGCAAGGGAACCATCGAATCGGCAAAATGCCCCAGTGCGATTGGACGCTGCGTTTCGACGCCCCACATCGGCTCCCAGGCGGTTGGCAGGAACTGGTGAGGGACTTGGCGATCATCAACCTGGGGATAGGTTTTCGTCGATACGAACTCTCCCGCGGCGCCGCTTTCCAATGGATGCCAGCTTGTTGCCGGACTGTCGTGAAACTCACGGAATCCCCCATCAAGGATGGCGAGTTCACCGGGATAGCCGCAAATGGCGATCGGTTTTGCGGCCGTTCCCGATTGGCTCAGGAACACTCGCTCGTAGTACGTACCGCCCCGCAGATAGAGCGTATCGCCCGGTTTGAGTTGCCGGGTGGCATGAGCGATGGTTTTCCAAGGATGGAGTTGGCTGCCATCGTTGGCATCGTCGCCTTTGCTCGTCGAATCGACGAAAAACGAGGGACCCTCCGCAAGGGGGCGAGTCGATGCCGTCGGCAATGGTCGCATCGCCGGATGAGAAAGTGGCTGGCCCTCGGCGGCTTGAATTGCGTTTCCCGGGAGCAGCAGGGTGACAAGCGTCAGGGTAACAACTTGTACTGTTGTCGAGCACGACATTTTTGGACTCCGAGAATTGCGAGGCGGAGACAGATTGAACGCGTGGTTGGTGGCCCGACAGTGCAATATTTCGTCAAACCGCGAACGGTGGTGTGCCGAGCAGTAAGTACTGCTTCGAACACGAACGATAGTACGGTTAAAGACAGCGAAAACCAAGCGGTTCTGCTCGGGAAACGGGAGAGATCTGCAATCTGCGATCTCGGATTAGACGATACGTGTGTTCAAACGCAGATGCTGGATGCGGGGACTTCGCGAGAAGCTCTGGGCGTGAAGCTGTCGGGTTCGACCGGGAGCGAAGAAGACGATCCCTGATCAGTCCGAGTTCGACCAATATCAGCCTCGTGTCCTGGTTGGTTCAAGAGTTGCGATCTCTTTAGGCTGCAACTACTTGACATGAGTCTGCACTGCCGTACAATCCCGGAGCAAGACGACGCCGATCCGGCATTTGGAGTAACAAAAAGAACAGGTTCGATGATGAATGACGATGATGAAATGGACGAAGAATTCGAAGATGAAGATACAGAAGAACTGGACGACGACTTCGACGACGAAGGCGATGACGACTTCGACGACGATGACGACGATCTGGACGACGACGATGAAGATGAGGAAGACGACGAGGATGACGACGATTAGTGTGATCACCTCTTAGCAGAGGACGCAGGTGTCATAGCAGAATAAAGAACCTCACGGGGAATTACCGTGGGGTTCTTGTGTTATGATCTTCGTGATGGCCGAGGTCATTCGCATCTCGTGCCAAGGGTAGCCCATGTTGGTCACCAGACTCTTGTTCGCATGGTGGTTTCGCCCTGGAAAGACTCGCTTTCTCAAGGTAGGTGGCCTGAAACGGTCCTACTTGATTCATTTGCCCCCGGGCTACGATCCTCGCACGCCCACCCCCGTGGTCCTGGCCCTGCACGGGGCGACGATGAATGGACCGATGATGGCCTGGTTTTCCGGGCTAAGCAAGAAGGCTGACGAGGCCGGCTTCATTGCGGTCTACCCAGACGGCACGGGCACATTTTCATCGCTAAATTGGAACGCGGGAACCTGCTGCGGTTCAGCCGTCCAGAAGAATATCGATGACGTCGGCTTCATCAACGCGGTGCTGGATGATTTGATTCAGGGCTTCAATGCGGACCCTCGCCGGATTTATGTCACCGGGATGTCCAATGGCGGGATGATGGCGTACCGCCTGGCATCGGAGCTGTCAGATCGCATTGCCGCGATCGCCCCGGTATCGGGTACGATGGGAACGCGGACTTGTCACCCCCATCGTCCGGTGCCGATCTTGCACATTCATGGGACTGCGGACAAATTCATGCCGTACGCAGGGGGGAGAAGTCCATCTGGCAAACTGTTGTATTCGGTCGATCACTCGATCCAGGCCTGGGTGAAGGCCAATGGGGGCGACGAGACTCCTCTGCGGGATGTGTTGTCCAAACCCGAAGACGAGATGGAGGTAACACGTGCGATCTACCGCGCAGAGCAGCATGGGCTCGAGGTGGTGCTGGTGGTCATCGAAGGTGGAGGCCATACCTGGCCGGGGATGAAATCGCCCTCGCGGAGTCTTGGCAAATCGGCACTTAACATCTCGGCCAATGATCTGATGTGGGAGTTCTTTCAGAAGTACCAACTGACATGATCTGAATAAAGATCTCGAAAGGAGAGCCGACAATGGGCAAGCAACAAAAGGCGTGGATCGCTCGTCCAGTAAAGAGTTCCCATCCATCCATGCTTGATTCCATCAAGATGGAATTGGAAACGAAAGCCACTGATTTGATTCAAAATGTCTTGAAGCCCAAGCACGTGCTGCCGCCGCCAGAAGACATGCAGTTCAACTATCTCATCGACATCGGAATGAAGTGGTACAGGAATTACTTCTACTTCACCTCAACCTATGCATGTCCAGACGCCAACGCCTTGTCCCCCACATTTGAGTTGAGATTTGCCCGGATGGAACATATTGGCGACGGCAAGTTTAATCTCGCGTTCATGCGTCACACCGACGAATGGTTTGTCTTGTACGACGGACTCTCTGTGGACGAGTGTCTGAGTACCATCAGGGACGATGCATGGTTTATGCCGTGAGAGAGGTCGATGGGGCGAAGGTCATCGACCGGGGCCATTCCCGTGGAGTGTGTTCCGTCTGCTCGATGAGGGAATCGTTGCTGACTCAACCTTGAATTGGAGTTATCTACATGCAACCGCCAGAAAGCATTCTCGACCATCAGGCGATCAGCAGCTGCTACCTGTTTCCGCAACCAAGGTACGTCGCCGACCCATTCATGGTCCAAGTGCCAGGAGCCGAGTTGGCCTGTTATCGAAAGATCATCGATCCCGACCGCTTCACGCTGGTTCATTTTCACGGCAACGGTGAGGCGGTCGCCGACTATGTTCCCTGGATGGTGGACGAGATCTCGAAGCTGGGGCTCAACTCGCTGTTTGTCGAGTACCGGCAGTACGGTCGCTCGACCGGCAAGGCCCAGTTGGTGGCAATGCTGGGCGACGGTGAAGCGGTCCTCGCCACTGCCGGAATTGGGCCGGAAAAGGCCATTGTGTTTGGCCGTTCGATTGGCTCGTTGTATGCCATCGAACTTGTTCATCGGCAACCGACGATTGCGGGACTCGTTATTGAAAGCGGTATCGCTGATCCGTCCGAACGTTTTCTGGCATACGCTGATTTGTCGGCTACGGGTGTCTCGAAAGCCGGTGTCGTCGCTGAGGCCCAGCAAAAGTTCAACCACAAACTCAAGCTGTCGGGCTATCACAACCCGTTGCTGATCATGCACACGGAGCAAGACGGACTGATTGATATTTCCCATGCCGAGCGGAACTACCAATGGGCCGGCAGTTCACAAAAGGAACTGTTGCGATTTCCCAACGGCAACCACAACACGATCATGGGGCAGAATTACAGCGAATACTTCCTGGCACTGCGGGAGTTCGCAAAAACGGTATTGGCAGCGAATTAAAGGAGACAGCGAATAGGACAATTCCGTGTCATCGTAGTACAACCACATTCATTCGCTGCCTCTTTAAATTCGCTGTCAAATGCAGTCATACTTAGCGCAATCAGGGTGCCGCGTCGCCAGCATCAGCAGCTCCGGAAGTTCCCAGATCCAACTTGGACCATTTCTTGGATTCCAACTTTTTCAGGCCCTCCGGAGTGATCGAGCCGTTGTCTTTGAACGTTAATGATTGCAGGCTGGACATCTTCAATAGCTTGTCGACGGTACTGTCGGTGACACCCGTTGCTCTGATTGACAGTTCCTTGAGATTGGGGAGCGTGGCGATGACTTCGACTGTGGCGTCCGTCATTTGCGGTACGGTCCAGATATCGAGCAACTCCAGCGATTTGAGGGCCGCCAGATGCGCAAGGCCCGAGTCACTGACGGTGGGCAGTTCGTGCAGGTAGAGACGCCGTAGCTTGGGCAGATCGTCGAACACTTCCATGGCTCGGTCGTCAACGTTGGGCAGGTCTCGTAGCGTCAATCGGACCAGTCCCATTCCCTTGAGTGCCAGGACGCCTTCGGAACCGAAACCCTGGCAGCGGAAGATTTCAAGCTGCGAGAGTTTGCTCAGTTTGGCAAGGTGCTGGCCAGACTGGTCGGAGACGGCGAAATCCTGCATCAGCAGCGATTCCAGAGTTTGATTGTGAGCGAGGTATTCCAAACCCGAATCGGTGACAGCCGTGCTGCGGTGCTTGAGTGCTGTGAGCTTGGGCAGGCCTGCGACGACTTCCAAGGCCATGTCGCCTGCTTCCATGTTGCCTCGTAGATCGAGCGAACGCAGGTCCTGCAATTTGGACAACCTTTGGGCACTGATGTCGTTGACTCGATTTTGCAATAACGTCAGACGCTGGAGCTTGCCAAGCTCGCTAATGACCTTGACGACGCCGCTGGTCATATTCGTGTTGGACGACAGATCGAGGTCAGTGAGATTCGGAAATGATTTGACGATCATCTGGACGGCACCATCGTTGATCGCCGAATTGGTCAGCGCCAGGCTCGTCAGGCCCTTCAAGCCACTCAACTTCGCCGCCATTTCGTCATTCAGTGTTCGGCAGTTGAAGATCTGGAGTTTTTTCAAATCGCTGAGTTTGCCGAACAGCGTCAGGTCTTCAGCGGTCAGATTGGAGCCGTCTTGAATCGAGATTTCCGTCAACAGATCGCCGTCTTTCGGCGTGTATTTGGCACGGGCACCCAGCGCGTCGATCCGCGCCTTCGCGGCCTTCACGTCGTCGGCATTGGCAGTGGCAGGAGATGCTGCGGCCGCCGGAACCGCGGATTTCGCGGGCGCCGCAGGACTCGGATTGGTCGTGGGGGGAGTCGAGCCTCCAGCACCACCACCGGCCCCTTCAGGTTTCGTGCATCCCGTCAGACAGAACAGACCCATTACCATGCCGGCAACGATGCCGCGCGACCACTGCGAACTCACCATGATTCTCGCCTTATTCAACGAAAAGATTGGGCGCACGCGAACCGCATGCGCCCAATTCTATACAGACATAACACATCGTTCAGGTGAGCCGGGTGGCGTAAGCCCCCGGATTCCGTGGCGACGCTACAAAAACGTCTGCGCCCACCGACGCTGGCAGCGTCGACCACGAGAAGAATCCCGGGGCTTACGCCACCGGGCTCACTTAGTTCATTACTATCGTCTAACGATGCCGATGTCGGACTAATCCAACTTGTGTCCTTCGGCATACACCGGCTTGATCAGATCAGCGACTTTCGGCGTCTTCAACGACGCGAGGTTGGTGACCTTCAGGCCCTTGGCGTCCCATTCGACCTTCTCGCCCCAGTCGCCCATCGCGCCTTCGGCTCCGCCCGTGGCGGCAGCCCAGACGGCGAGATTGCCCAACAGAATGGTTTCGGTCAGGGGGCCAGCGCGGTCGATGAAATTCGACTTGGCGATCTTCGGATCGTTCGCCCGCTTGGCTCGGAACAACTCGTACATATTATTGAGGTCGTTGTTCCCCTTGTTCTCAGCCTTTTCGTATTCGACCGTGACCGGTTTCACTCCCTTCAATTCATACTTGCCACAGTAGTCGTCGGAGCTGTAGAAGGCTCCCTTTTCACCAACGACCATCACACCGCTGTCCGAGACGTTGGTGATGCCGTGCTTGGCGAAGACTTCCATGGGGGGCTTGTTGCCTTTGCGGTCATACCACCAGAAGGGGATCGCGGGTCGTTCTTTGGTCTCGGCATATTCGAATTTGATGACCGAACTGGCCGGGAAGCTGTCGAAGTCGTGTCCAGTGGACTTGGCGACGACCGAGATCGGATCACGCAGTCCGCATGAAGCGAATGGGACGGTTAACTGATGGCAGGCCATATCACCCAGGGCACCCGTACCGAAGTCCCACCAGCCGCGATGTTGGAACGTATGGTAGAGACCGGGCCAGTATTCGCGCGGCGGGGCGACACCCAGCCAGTTCTTCCAGTCGACCTTTTCGAGAGCCTTGGCGATCTCTTCCTTCTTCTTTTCGATCAGCTTCTCGGCGTTTTCGGGATCGTCCTTTTTCGCTTGTGCGGCGAACTTATCGAGCGTCATCCGGCGGCCGGGACCCTGTGCCCAGACGGGTCGGTTCGACCAGGCGAACACTTCCTTCAACGTGCCGAGGACACCGGACTGAATCTGGGCAATCGCTTCACGCGACGAATCGAGGGCCGTTCCCTGATTGCCCATCTGGGTGCAGACGCCGGTTTCCTTGGCGACTTCGGCGAGCTTCCGGGCTTCGTAAATCGTTCGCGTCAACGGCTTCTGTGTGTAGCAACTGATTCCCAAACGCATGCAGGCCAAGGTGATCGGACCGTGCATGTGGTCAGGTGTGCTGATCGTGGCGATATCGATTTTTTTACCATACTTGGCGAGCAATTCGCGATAGTCGGTGAATTTCTCGGCTCCTTCAAAACCCTTGGACTTCCCTTTGCTCTCCAGGGTGCCACGATCCACGTCGCAAATCGCGAGGACCTTGCCGAATTCTGCCGCGTGGCTGGAGTCGCTGGCACCCTTACCGCCGACGCCGAAGTTGACGACGTTGAGTTGCTCATTGGCCGAGCGTTCCTGGCCGCGAAGATCGACAGATCCCCCGACGAATAGCGCGGCTCCGATCGCCGATGTATTTTGAAGGAACTCACGACGCGACGTTTGCGTTCTCATACGTCTCTCCTGGCGGTATAACTTGTGATGTGGCAAATCTGTGAGCGGCAGTCTGTCTGCCCAACAACTGGAAATCGTAATCAACTCGCCGGAAACTTTACAGCAAGAGCGTCAACCGCAGACTTTCCGGTTGGTGAGCCCATCTTCAATTTGTATGATTGGTCATGGACAAACCGTCATAATCTCGGTCCGTACCCGAGTCAGTTTCGCGGGTCGGCGTCGGTGATGGCCCGCGTTCTGGGAATCGAACGATGAGACACCTGAGATCCTGCGTGTTCGCGGTATTGGTGGGCCTGGTTGCTCAACCTGTCATGGCAGCAGACCCGCAAGGTGTCGACACGGCCAAACCGATTGTGCTCGACAAGGGAGTCCATCTCCTCTTGGACGACCACCTCATTGCGAGCAGCGTCGGAGTCAATCGCAAGGTGATCTCACCGCAGCGATTTCTCACGGATCCTGTCGTCACCGGTGGCTTAGAGCATCAGAACTGGCAACCATTTATTACTGTGTTGCGTGATCCGGCGACACCTTCCGGCAAGCCGTTTCGGATGTGGTACAACGTCGATGCAGTCGACGACCCTGCCGATGGCGCTTATTTTGGCGTGACTGGCTACCTGGAATCGTCAGATGGTATCCGCTGGCCTGGTCCCTATGAGCGTCTCAATTCGCTGACCGTTGATGGCCGAGTGCGATTTGGTGCCAGTGTGGTCGACGATGGACCTCGAGCCCGGACGTTAACGGAACGCTACAAGATGCTGTACTTCGATGCCGGTACGCTCGTCGGTGCGCGAGTAGCGTTTTCCCCCGATGGCCGACAATGGACTTTGCACAATGGCGGTAAGCCCGTGCTGCCCGTTAACAATGGAGATGACATCTGGACCGCCGGATTCGATCCCCTCCGACAACGCTATTTCCTGATTGGCAAGACGTACGGGCCTCATTCCTGGACCAACGCGGAGGGCAAACAGGTCACCGCGAGCATTCGTCGCTATTTCACGAGTTTCAGTCCGGACTTCAAGAGCTGGAGCGAACCGAAGATGGTTTACTCACCGGACGAGAGGGACTCGGGGACTACGCAGTGGTATGGCAGCGCCGGGTTACTGGTCCGTGGCAAGTTGATGATCTCGTTCTTGCGGGTACTGCGCGATGACCTGTCGCCAGAAGGTGTTTCGGCAGAAGCGATCGAGGCCAATACGCGCGGCAAGGCTGGACTGGGGGCGTCCGGATTCGGAGCGGCGGGAGGCTCGGGTATGGGGTATACGGTCCTGACGTGGACCCGCGATGGCGAGACGTGGAACCGCGATCGGCACACCGGCAAGTTTCTGGAGCCTGATCCGCGAGTTGGGACCTGGGATCATGCCATGTCATGGGTGGGCAGTTCGGCTGAGGTGGGAGATGAAGTCTACCTCTACTATGCCGGCTATCGCTGGGGCCATAAGTATCGACACTCGGTCGACCGGCAGTTGGGCCTGGTGAAAATCAAACGGGATCGGTATGTCGCACGCCAGGCAGGAGAGAAAAAGGGAACCTTCACGACACCCACAGTGACTGTGGATGGGGAAACCTTAAGGCTCAACGTCGACTCCGCCAAAGGCGAAGTGCGAGTTCAGATCGCCAATGCTGCTGGCGAACCAATCCCGGGTTTTGGTTTTCAGGATTGTCGGCCCATTACGACCGATTCTCTGGCTGCCGAGGTGGCGTGGGCCAGACCTCTCTCCACGTTGCTCGGGAAGTCGGTTCGGATGGTTGTCGAACTCTCGAACGCACGACTGTTTGCATTCGAAGTTCAATAAACAGCTAGGCCAAGTTGTGGCTGGTCGGGGCGGATTGAAGCGGATGGAAAGTGTCAAAGGGATAATCTCGAGTTGCTTTCGATGGCGGATTAAACATGTTCCAGTTTTCTCTGATTCTCGCCGGGCTCATGATTCTGACCGCTCAAGTTCCATACCTGATGCGACCGCGATGGATGCCAGTGGTTGCCTTTCTGGTCTGGGGCAGCCTGTGGTTTTTCGTGATGCTTGTCATCGATCAACTGCGGTATCCCCCTGCCGTCGGTTGGTTGTTTTGGATGTTGGTACTGGCCGTTCCGATCGCGCGGTTGGCGAAGCTGCATTGGGGTTGGTTTCAAGCGATTTGCCTATGCTGCACGCTGGTCGCCTATGGCATCTCGATGTACGAGTTCATGCCGGCCTATCGCGAGCACCAGGCGTTGCTCGCCGAATATCCAGTGACTGAACTGAAGCCTCGGCTCTCTTACGAACAGAAGACTGCCCCGTCGATGGCGCCAGATTCCAAGAGTGTCGCTGATGTCTTCGGCAGTGCGAACGCCGAACGGCCACGGCACAGCGTTTACCAGCTCAAGGAACTGGAACAATCGTTTCGAAAATACCTCGACATGGAAAACTTCCGTGCCGAGTACCGCAAGAATGACCGTCGACTGGCCTTCAAGGGATTAGCGCAGGTCCATGCAGGTTTCGTGGCAGATTTTATCGCGCAACCTGGTGTGGGACGCAGCCGGATTCCCGGTTTGAAATTACTGCGAAAAGGCCACTTGAACGAAGTCTGGGAAGGCATCCATCTCGACGCGCTTCCTGAATTGATCGATCAACCGGATCCCCAGAGTCCAGCGTTGGATTCTCCGGGTAATGCACCACTGGAGGATCAAGCCGTCGGCAAGAACTTGGTGGCGGCTGACAATGGGGCGAGGATCCAATCTGATCGAGCTCAGGAGCGTCAAAATTTGCAATCGTTTCATCACGACAGCATTACCAATTTCGTACCGCTGAATTCATTAGGTGGAGTGAATGACCGACTGGAAGCTTGGGGCTTTCAGTCTCACGCTTTTCGTCTGGCACCAGAAAAAATGGACACCAGAATCGAAGCGACGGGGTGGATGCTGGCTCGTTTAGAACTTGTCAGCTTGCTCAAGCATCAGCCGCCAGCGGTCTACGTCTCGGAGCACCTGCCGGCCATGGACGAGTTGCGCGACGCGCCCACCCGGGCTGTGACGCGGTTTGAGTCGGACGCACTTGCCAAATTAGTCGCCGGCGAAGAGTTGATCCTGGACAAACCTGATAATCACGAACTCCGCATGCTGGGCTCAATTCGGGCAATCGCCGCGTGTCGCGAATGTCATCAGGTTCCCTTGGGAGGACTCCTCGGAGCGTTTACTTACAAGTTCACGCTCGAAACGTTTCGCAGACCGACCACCGACAAAAAAGTGGCCACGCGAGAGTGATGACTCTCACGTGGCCTTGTAGGATGGCCGCCTCGGCCGTCTTCTTCGTATTCTCAACGATCTCCAAAAGGGACAGGCAAAAGTGCCCATCCACGTCACAGACCGGCGAGATGCTCGGTTGCATCGCCGAATTCCGGGCGTTCGATGCCCATGCGGTTGAGTAGCGCCAGGTACATGCTGCACAGTTTCCGGCGATCGTTGCCGGCGTCCATAAAGTCCATCGTACGCCCGGTTTTCAATGTTCCGCCGAGACCTCCCGCGAGGATCACGGGGAGTTGGTTCGAGTTGTGAGCGTCCCAGTGTTCTGAGATGAACTGGATACAAGAATTGTCGAGGACAGTCCCGTCACCTTCCTGCATTGAGGCCAATCGCCCGATGAGATACGCGTATTGCTCAACGTGGAACTTGACGATCTTTTTGTAGTCAGGCCCGGTGTTGGCGTGTGAGTAACTGTGATGGTCATCGCGGATCCCTAGGAAGGGGTAAACCTGGCCAGAAAGATCGCGCGACAACAGCAGTGTGGCGACGCGGGTGCGGTCGGTCTGGAAGGCCAGCGCGATCACGTCGCACATCGAGCGGGCGTAGTCGCGCAGATCGCCCGGCAAGCCGTCGGGGGGACGCTGAGCGGACCGGGTCTTGGTCTGAGCTTCGTCTGTCGATTGGGCTTGCAGCTTTTTCACGCGTTGTTCGGTTTCCCGAACGGACGAGAAATACTCGTCGACCTTCACCTTATCCGAACCACTGACCTGCCGGCGCAGGTCGTTCGCCTGTTCGAGCACATGGTCGAGAATACTGCCCTGCAGCTTGCCGGTCTTGCTGCCGAAGAGGCTGTCAAAGGCCAGCGAAGGATAGAGTTCGATTGGCACCGGCGACTCAGAATTCTGCCACGAGATATGCGAGGCGTAAACCATCGAATACTGGCTCTCGTGGAAGCCGCTTACCGGGTGTTCGCAACCCAGCACCAGGCTCGGCATGGCCGATGCTTCTTCGTTGTGCTTGGCCAGCATCTGGTCCATGCTGGCCGCGCCGCGAATGATGCGGCCGCGCTGCAACGCGACACCCGACAGGATATTGCCGGTACACTTCGCGTGTCCGCCGCCGGCATTCCGGTTGAAGAGGCCGTTGATGACGTTGAGCTTCGATTTGTACGGAGCGAGCGCCTCCAGACTGGGGCCCAACTCCATTGTGTCCCCCTGCCCTTTGGCCCACCAGTCGGGCGGTGAGATCCCGTCACCCTGGAACAAGCAGGCGAACCGCTTCGGGGGCGTCGCACCTTTCGTCGCTTCATTCCCGAAGACGCGGACCGACTCCAACCAGGGAAGCGCCACCGTGACGCCCAGACCCTTAAGTACCGTGCGCCGTGAAACGTTGTTATGGCTCATCGACTTGCTCCCTGGTTCTTGATTCGAAATTGGGCCGTCGTGAAGTCGCGACCGCGCTGCGTGCGGAACTGCGGACTGCGGACAATGGTTTCAAATAACGGGACGATGCGATCCCCATTCTTGTCTAGGGCGACTCGCATTTCTTCTAACAGAACTTCATCCGACAACTGTAACGACCGTCCGAGTGCATAGCCGAGCAACTTGCGACAGAGTGTATTCACATAGTCCGCGCGGCGTTCCTTCAGGAGATGCCGAGCGAATTCTGGCACGCCGTGAGCCTCAGTCCCATCTGTTAGCTTGATGACATTATCGACCAATCGGCCGGCCAGGTCTTTAGTGCGTTGTCGCCCAATCGGGTCGAAACCCTCCATTGCCAGTCCGACGGCATCAAACCGGACATGGCAGCGGGCACACTTGGCGGATTCGACATGCAGCGCGAGGAGTTCGCGGACCGTCTTTCCGTTAGTATCAGTTTCTTTGGCGGGTAGAGCCACGACATCCGCTGGCGGCGCGGGTATGTGTTCCCCGAGAATCTTGTGGACGACCCAGAAGCCTCGTTTCACCGGGCTGGTACGCTGAGGCTGCGAGTTCTTCGTCAGAAACACTGCCATGCCGAGAATTCCACCCCGGCCTTGTTTCTGCAGCCCTTCGACTGCGGTCCATTCACCCTTCTGCCCGTTGAATGGCAGACCGTAGTGCTGAGCCAACCGTTGATCGACGAACGTCATGTCGGAATCCAGCAGCTTCGTAACCGGCAGATCATTGCGAATGAGATGTGCGGCCAGCCGCGTCGGTTCCTCGAACATCGCAGCTTTGAGTGGCTCGTCAAACTCTTTGAAAACAGTGCGATCAACCGCTTCCCGTTGCGGGAAGTCGCGATAACCCAGCCATTGACCATAGAACTCGCGAGCGAAGTCGGTCACCTTAACGTCCTTCAGCATCCGCCGAGTCTGTGCCAGCAACACTTGCTCATCATGAAGTTTGCCTGTCTCCGCGAGGCCACGCAGTTCCGTATCAGGCATCGAAGACCACAAGAAGTAGCTCAACCGTGAAGCCAGCGCCATGTCGTCGATTGGTTGAACGTTGTTTCCATCCGGCGACGGATCGATCCGGCAGCCGAAGTACGGCGAGACCAGAATTCGCACAATGGAGGCTCGCACTGCCTGTTCCAAGCCTTGGTCCGCCTGCCCTGCAGTCTCGTGGAAGAATTTCCGCAGGTCGTCTAATTCCTTCGCCGAGAGCGGCCGGCGATAGGCGGCTGTTGCGAAGTCCTCAAGATTCTTGAGATAGGTCGACTCGGCCTGCCGCAATTGGTCATGGCGGAGTTTCAGGCCGTTACGGATCTGTTCGAAGAAGAGGTGAATCGGGTGTGTCGTCAATTCTTCAATCGGCTTCTTGAGATTCGCCTGGTTCAGATACAGCCGTTCGAACTTGGTGAGCATCTCGGTCTCGACGAGCTTGGGATCATCTTCCTTGATGATATCGAACGACTCGTCCTTGATGAAATTCCGTTCGGAGCGTTCGAAGAAGACAAACCCGCGGAGCATCTTCTCGGTGATCTCGGTCACAAATTCGAGTTCAGTCCACAGCCGGTTCAGCTCACGATTCTCATTCTCGTTGAGGACGCTCTTGCACAATGGTTGGTCGTCGCGGAAGAAACCTTCAATCAGGTGAAAGCCAGCCGACAGTCCCCGGGTGTCGTCGGCGTAATAGAAACGGTTCGGAAAGACGCGGCAGAAGGCCGTCCCGGACGCAGCGATGTCGCGCGCGACTTGTTGCTCGGGATCTACCAACATCGTCAAGAGTTCGTTCGGCCGAGCCACCGGGGTCTTCTCGTCACCTTTCCGCTCAGACAGCGAGACTGCGATCAGATTGGATTTCGTATGTTGGCGATCGAGCTCCGCGTCGACAAAAAAGCGGATCTCCTTCAGCGTCGCAAACGCCGTGACGGGGACTTCGATTTCCAGCGAGCTTCCCGCTGCCAGCACGCAGACATCAGCCTCCACGGTTGCACCCGTCGGGTGCATGCCGAACTGCAGTTTCTCCAGTTCGTTCGGAGCGTGATCGGTCAGCAGCTTTCGCAGTGAGAAATTCCGTTTCTCGTCCTTCGGCTGATAGTTGTCGAAGGGGGCCATGCTGAAGTTCAGCGACTTCAGGATGATATATCCCTGGCCTGACGATGGGGCGCCACCAAACTGCGAAGCGGTGATAACGATTCGCACTTTTTCCTGACGATCGAGGTTCTTAAATTCCCACTGCAGACGCCGGGTGGGTTGCAATGATGTCGAACTAAATGTGTCACGTTCTGCCGCCGTTTTGGCGCGTTTATCGAGATGCTCAATCGGAGCATTGCCCGCATTGGCGACGATCGCTTCCGTTTCCTTGGGACACAACTGTTTGCTGAGTGCCTGGATCTCTTGTGCGAATTGTTGGATCAAACCCCATGCCTCACCCGTGAGGTTGGGCACCGCGGCATCCGCCGGCGCGGGGATCTCATTCCACCGTCGCTGCAACCAGCCGACGTAATATTGGTCTGCTTGAGGATCGCCCTGCAAAATCTCATACAGAACATTCAGGTATTTTGAACTGAGTTTCCGCTCGACCGCCCAATTTTCAAGCGTCTTATCTTTGAGCATCGGCGACCGGTAACGGTACTCCCAACAGGCTGTCAGGTATTGTTCATAGTTGACCTGATGCTGTTCATAGAACTGCAGGATGGCCTGTTCGTAGAAGGTCGTTTTGTCGGCCAGTGTGACCACGGGAAACGGGGCGAATTCCAGTCCCTTGGTAGTCAACACCGCGTGATCGCCCACATTCTGAGCGGCGGCATAGAGCTTCGAAAACAGTCCAGGCGACATCGCCAGCGCCTCGCCCGTATTGTCGAATCCCTCCCCCGCAGCCGGATCAACCGGGAACGACCGGGTGGGGTGGATATCGACACCGGTGAGATCACGAATCGTGTGATCATACTCGGCGTTGCTTAGCCGTCGCGGCAACACAACCCCGGGATCACCTGCCAGCTTCTGAGCCTCGATATTCAGTACCGTGCGCACCGTCTTCAGAATCTCGGCTCGTTGCTCAACCGAGGGTTGCACCTTGGCCGATTTCGGTGGCATCTCGCCCCGTTGCACGAACGTGATGACGTGTTCCCACTGGCGGAAATCCTCAGCCGCCATCTCTGCTGATTCGTATTTCGCGAGATTGAGCTCCGCTTCAGACAGGTCTGCGTTGTGGCAGTCGGCACAGAATTGCTTGACGAACGGGACAATCTTTTCGCGAAATGGATCGTCTGCGCGCGCTGTTGTCGACAGACAAGCCAAGCACGCGACGACCACCGCAGAAATGATCCATGAAGACGGGAACGAGGGCATCGAGATCTCTGATTGAAGGACAGCAGGCAGGAGGGATCGACGCGCCATCAGAAACAGCAGATCGATGTTAGGGGAAGAAATTCGGCGAATTAACATATCAATGACCGTTGATTCTAGTCATAATCAGGATCGATTTCAAGGTGTTATACGGCTTCGTAAACTGTGACGATGTTGCGATCGTCGATACCTTGCATATGTGTCTGCACAGAGGATACAGAGTCAGCAAATCGCCGCGCGGACAGCGAACGGCACATTTGCGATGAAGTTGATCGAAAGTCGGAGCAATTCATGACCCCACGAGCACACTGCAGCGGCCCGATTGGGCGTCGCACCTGGCTGCAACTCGGTGGATTGAGCCTGGGAGCTCTGGCGACCGGTGGGCTTCCGAATCTCTCGCAGTTATTGGCGATGGAGAAAGTCGGCGGTCAACGAGCAATTTCCAAGGACTTTTCGGTCATCCTGTTTTGGGCCAACGGTGGGCCGAGTCATCTCGACCTGTTTGATATGAAGCCGCACGCGCCGGCTGAGTATCGCGGCGACTTCCTCCCCATTCGCACCAATGTGCCAGGGATGGAAATCACCGAAATGATGCCGACGCTCGCCCGGATGGCGGACAAATTCGCGATCATCCGCAGCCTGCATCACGAACGGGGCGAACATTCCGGCGGCACGAACCGCTTCCTCACCGGTTATCCATCCCGCGCCTCCGACCTGAATGATTCAGAGTTCCCGGATGTCGGTTCCATTGTTGCCAAACAACTGGAATCCGACACGCGATCCATTCCGCCGTTTATGGCCAACACGAAGTTTTACGGCAGCGGTCCAGCATATCTGGGACCGGCATACGCGCCCTATATGCCCAGTCCGAATCCGCGATCGTCGACCGGCGATAACCGGTACGATCCAATTCCGATCTATCGTTCCGGCGGCTCCAACGACAGCCTCTCGATCACATCGGATGGCCTGCTGGCTCTCGACCGCCGGCGTGGTTTGTTGAAATCATTGGACGTGTTGCCCCGCATTCTCGATCAGCATGGGACGTTGCCCACACTCGATGGACTACAGCGTCGAGCCATCGAGATGCTCGCCAGCCGTAGCACGCGCGAGGCCTTCGATTTGTCCCTCGAAGACGAGACCACTCGTCAACGTTATGGCGAGACGCACTTCGGAAAGAGCCTGTTGACCTGCCGCCGACTCGTTGAGGCGGGTGTCCGCTTCGTGCAGTGCCAGGCCGAATACCGGCTGAGGCCAAAAACCGGAGTCACCAGCAACTGGGACGACCATTCGGTCAATTCACACATCTTTAACGCCTACCGCGAGAAGCTACCATCATTCGACCAGTCGGTGTCAGCATTGATTGAAGACATGGACCTACGCGGTCTCAGTAAGCACGTGCTATTCCTGTTCTGCGGCGAGTTCGGTCGCACACCAAAGCTCTCGTATCAAGACGCCAGCCGCCGTCCGGGCCGTGATCACTGGCCGCGAGCCATGAGCGTCTTCCTCGCGGGGGGCGGCCTGCAGATGGGCCAAGTCATCGGTGCGACGAATCGCCGCGGTGAAGAACCGGTGGAGCGCATTATGGACAGCAACTGCCTGCTGGCCACCCTCTACGAGCGTTTCGGAATCGACACGACAACCTCATACCTGACCAACGCTGGCCGCCCGATCCCGATCCTGACCACCGGTCAGCCCATCACCGAACTACTATAAAGGAAACTGGCATTAATCATGGCCAAAACGATCCTGGGAATCGGTGCCCATTTCGATGATTGTGTATTTGGGATTCCCGGCATCCTGTTGAAGGCCCTGCGCAAGAACTATCGCGTCGTGATCCTGACACTGATCGGCGACTATAGCAATTGGAAGCCCGGGATGGGCCGGGGGCGGGAAATCGTTGAACAGGCTGTTCAGATCTCGAAGGAGTTCGGCGTTGAGATGCTGTTCCTGGATTTTGCCGGGATGCGGTTCGGTGTGACTGAAGATGCCAAACGCAAGGTGGCCGAGGCCGTGGCTTTGATTGAGCCCGATATCGCGTTTCAGCTATGGCCGCATGATAATCATCCCGACCACGAGATGGCTTCGCAGCTTTGTAAAGTTGCCTTGCGGCATGGCGATCGGGTGCTGGAGCCGGCGACCAAGACGAAGTCTCCGTCGCGCATCTACTGGTTCGATAACGGTCCCGGTCACACTTTGGGCTTTGAGCCGAATACGTTTGTGGATGTGACCGACGAGTGGCCCCGTGCGATTGAATGGCTCGGCCGGCTGATGGCCGTGCAGGCGAACAAACCGTACGATCCGAAGCAACTGGATGGAGCCCAACAAACGAAGGAAGCCCTCTCCCGCTACCGAGGTCTGGCATGTGGGGTGAAGTACGCGGAAGCCCTACGCTCTACGACGGCTTATCCTCAAGATATTTTTTAGATTCCAGCCGACCCGCCATGTCCGCGTCTTGCTGAACATTGCTGGTCAAATCACCTTCGGCAGGTCAAATCCCTTACGCCGCGGTCGATCGAGCAACTGATTGGCTTCGTCATCGTCCAGAAAATGCTCGGCGACCGGATCCCAGCGCAGGTTGCGGCCCAATCTACGGCCGATGTTTCCTAGATGACACACCGTGACTGTGCGGTGGCCGATCTCGACGTCGGCCACGGGTAGCTCTCCCGAGGCCATGCAATCGAGCCAGTTGTTGAGATGAGCCAACGTGTAGGACGGCCCATCTTTGAGTTTGACGTTTTCAATCAAATCTTTGGGATCCGTTTTCACAGAACCACGTTCGATTTCGGCTGTGCCCTTCTCACCTTTGAAGATCGCTCCGCTTAAGGGGCCGTTGCTGAGTTCGAGCACTGCGCCGCTGGCGTAGCGAAAGGATAAGGTGGGATGCATGCAAAGCTGCCAGCCTCGGTCGCGCTTCTCGGGGACCGTGTAGCGCGGTGGATCGAGCGGCGGGCCATCTACTTTGACTTCGACGGGGCCAGTGGCATCCGCACCCAGAGCCCACTGGACCTGATCAATCGCATGCGCACCCCAATTGCCGATGCGTCCGACGCTGTAGTCACGGCACTCCATCCAGCCCGGTTCGCCCTCGCAATCGTAGAGCTTCTGATGAAACGCATTCACGGGCGACGGTCCGCA
>JAQGHS010000500.1 GCA_028291605.1 Planctomycetaceae bacterium
ATTGGCCGCTCATGTCAGCGTCAAACCGCGCGGTGGTCGTGAACTGTCGCTCGAACTGGTGCAGTCCTTAAAGCAGTTTATCGCCGGCGCGCTGGCTGGTGCCCAGACGGATGATGTGACCGTCGTCGACATGAACACCAGCCGCGTCTACGGCCGCCGCTCGGCCCAGGCCGCCGCGAGTGAACGGACCGAGGATTTTTCCAAGCAGCATGCCGCTGAATACTCGAACCGCATCACGGACGCCTTGAGGTATATTCCGGACGTGCTGGTTTCCGTGAATGTCGAATTGCTGCCGACATCCGCGGAATCCGCCCCCCAGGAACAGCCATTTGTGGGAGCCGACTTCGTCCCGGTCAGCCGTCATCGCGGACATGACCGGACAAAGGAATTATCCCGCTCGAATCATCCCCCGACGACGCGTATCAATCCGGTGTCGTCGACTCGAATGTTTAGGCAGGTCGAATCCAATGGTCGTTCAGGGCTCGACTTTCACGATGTCGAGGATATTGACGAGGTGAGGGAAACCGAGAGTCCAGGCTATCGCAAATCGGTCCAGGTGGCCGTGTCGATTCCGGAAGATTACTACACGGCCATCGCCCGTTCACGTGGATTGAGCTCGGGTGAATCGGTGGTGAATGACAGTGCCTATCGCGCCGCACTGGCCAACATCAAGGCAGAAACGCAACGGGATGTGCGCGAGAAACTTATTCGATTATTGCCACGTGGCAGTGATCCCGGATCTCTGTCAGTCACGACCTACACACCGCTGAATTCCGCGGTAGAGCCAGTGGAAGTAGCGCGGGCCTCGACAAGTGACTCAAGTTTCGAAACCTATTTGGAGCTGGGGCGGACGCACTGGAAAATCGGTACCGGCGCGGCCATCTGCGGCCTGTGCTTCCTGTGGGTCGTCTGTCGATCTCGTTCGCAGGCATCGGTCTCGCCGACTGCGACATTTCCGAGCGACCCCTCGATCACTGCCGAGTCGCCACCTTCCGATGAGCCCGATCTGATTCCGGCGCCGTCTGCCGCCCATGTGGCGGTGCTCGACAAACTGGCCGAACTGGAACGTAGCTCGCCCACAAACGCCGTGTCGCGCGACAACCCATTCGCGTTTTTTGACGAACTGTCAGCCAACGAGTCGGCACGGATGCTCGCCAGCGAACACCCCCAGACGATCGCCCTCGTCGCGACGGCATTGGGGCCTGCCCACGCGGCAAATATTCTGCATTCACTGCCCGAATCACTACGCTGGGATGTGACTCAGCGACTGAGTCGGATTGGAACTGCGGCACCGGACGTCCTCCGCGAAGTGGCCGCCAGTCTGAAATCGCGGATGCATCAGCGATCCTCGGTCGGACCGCGCACATTTTCAGAAGATGCCAGGACACCCGCGTCGCAGACGACTGAGGATCAAGCGTATTGCCCGATCACGTTTGAAGACCTGGGTGCTCTGGATGTTCGATCTCTCGCGACAGTTTTGGAATCAGTGGAGTTGCGAGCCTGTGCCGTAGCCTTATTAGATCGTTCTGAGGCTTTCAAACAGGGCCTGCTGGGAAAGCTGCCCAGGTCGGTTTCGTCAGCGATTCGTCAGCAGTTTAAGAACCTCGGACCAGTCCGGTTATTGGACATCACGGCATCGCAAGAGGCGATTGCCGGGGTGGCCTGGAATCTGGCACAGAACGGAGTGATCGCGTCGCCCGAGTCGTGGGAAAACGCGATCTAAGAGTATTTCGCCCTTCCATCGACCGCAATAACCGGCCACATCCAAACCATTTGTGATCTCAACCCATCATGCCAGTCATCGAAACAGGCCGAGTCCTCAAGGCCGACAGCCTCTCTCAACGAGGCCTGCCGATTTCATTTCAATACACCGATATTGAACAACGTTGTGACGCGCAATTGCAGGCCGCCCAGGCTCAGGCCGAACAGATTCTGGCGGCAGCCGAAGCACACGCTGCCGAGTTGCGGGACGAAGCCTGGCAATTGGGCCATACCACCGGCAGCCTGCAGGCGGAAGCGGAATTCGAAGCCCAGGTTGAGGCTGAGGTGCAGCAACGGCTGCAGGAACGACTGCGGCATCTTGTTCCCGCGTTGCAGACGGCAACCTCGCAATTGATTCAAGACCGGGAACAGATTCTCCTGCAGTGGGAGTCGGCCGCGATTCAGCTCAGCCTGACCTTGGCCGAACGGATCGTCCGTCGCGAATTACAGATTCAACCGGTGGCTCCGCGGGCTTTGATCGCCGAAGTTTTGCAGTTGGCGGCAGGTGCCTCATCGATCGTCCTGCGGTTGCATCCGACTGATGTGCAAGAAATCAAAGCTCACTCGGCCGAGTGGCAGGAATTGCTTTCCAAACCGGTAGGATTAAAGGTGATCGCCGACCCTCAGATTACTCGCGGTGGATGCCTGGTCGAGACGCCACAGGGAGAGATCGACGGTCGGATTGAGACCCAGTTAGCTCGATTGGCGTCGGAATTGATGGGGAACGAGTTGTCGTAGGCCCGACCCCAACCCAATTCGCGCCCGACTCTGGAGAGTCAGGCTACAGGAAATCACATGCTGGAACTCGCCGAACAAGCTCGCTCGATCGTGCCGCTGGGGATTTCCGGACGGATCAGCCGTCTGGTCGGAACGACGGCCGCGGTCGAGGGATTTCCGGTTCCCCTGGGATCGGTCTGTCGCATCTCGCGCGAGCACGCGGCTCCCTTGACGGGTGAAGTCATCAGCTTCGAAGGGACTGAAACGCTGATCGCGGCGTATGGCGACTGGTCGGGAGTCCGTCGCGGCAACCGTGTGGAATTACTGGCCTCCGAACAGCGCGTGCGAGTTGGCAATGGGTTGCTGGGTCGAGTCATTGACGGTCGCGGTCGCTTCCTGGATGACTTGCCAACCCCGATTTTGCCGCATCGAGTCCGCCTGCATCGCGACCCGACTTCGCCCCTGAAACGCCCAAGAATAAATCAACCGCTGGCGACAGGCGTACGAGTACTGGACACCCTGCTGACCTGCGGGCAGGGGCAGCGACTGGGGATTTTTGCGGGCAGCGGCGTCGGTAAGAGTACCCTGCTCGGACAAGTGGCTCGTTCCAGTACGGCGGATGTCAACGTCGTCGTGCTGGTCGGGGAACGAGGTCGCGAGGTGCGGGAATTCCTCGAGAAAGATCTCGGCCCAGAAGGTCTAGCGAAGAGCGTCGTCGTAGTGGCGACCAGTGATGAAGCCGCCATTCTGCGACTGCGAGCCGCGTTCCTGGGTACGGCGATTGCCGAGCATTTTCGAGACTCGGGCAAGAATGTCCTGTTGATGATGGACAGCGTGACGCGGTGTGCTTTGGCTCAGCGCGAAATCGGCCTGGCCGCCGGCGAACCCCCGGCAACGCGTGGCTATCCGCCCAGCGTGTTTTCGCTGCTGCCACGTTTGCTCGAACGAAGTGGCCGGACGGAAACGGGCAGTATTACCGCGTTTTATTCGGTCCTCGTGGAAGGGGACGATCAACATGAGCCGATTACCGATGCGGTCCGCGGGATCCTCGATGGGCACGTGGTGCTGTCGAGAAAGCTGGCCGAACAGGGGCATTGGCCGGCGGTGGATGTGCTCGCCAGTTTGAGTCGGCTTGCGTCCGAATTGACGTCGCCGGCACAGCAGGCCGCCGCTCAGCGTTTGCGGCAGGTTTTGTCCGCGTTTCAACAATCGGAAGACTTGATCAACCTCGGCGCGTATGTGCCGGGAAGTAATCCGCTGGTGGATGTCTTTCTGCGCTGCCGGTCAGAGATTGAAATGTTCCTGCGGCAACACAGCTCGGTACAGATCGGCTGGGCTGAATCAACGCAGGCATTGGAAAATTTGGTTGTCCGCATGGCATAAGTCCCGATCGTCCTATGGGTGCTATCAAAAAGCCGATGGCGCTTAGGACAGATGGGGCGTAGGCGTCGTCGGCGGTCGCAGTTGTTACACTATTGAAGTGACGACAACTCAGGTGAGCCGGGTGGCGTAAGCCCCCGGATTCTTCTTCGCGGCCAACGCTACTAACATTGACATCGACGCTATCAGCGTCGGCCACGGAATCCGGGGGCTTACGCCGCCCGGCTCACCAAGAGTTGGAAGAAAAGTCGAATCAAGACCGCACGAAGTCATAGAAAACGAATGTCATGTCCCAAGATGCCCTACCCCAGTTGACGATGCCGATTGCTCGGCGGTCGCTGGTGCGGTTTCATCCCAAACGGATTCCTCATGCTTTCACCGATGTGCTGATCATCGGCGGTGGCATCGCTGGCCTGCGTGCTGCGTTGGAAGTGGAATCCAAGGTCGAAGTCACGATCATCACCAAGGATGTCCTGCAACTGTCGAACAGTGCGTGGGCTCAGGGCGGTATTGCTGGCGTGCTGGATCCGCTCGACGATATCGCCAATCATTTTGCCGACACGATGGCAGCCGGCAAGGGGCTGTGTGATCCGGACGTTGTCGAAATGGTGGTCGGTGATGCCCCGGAGCAGATTCGGCAACTGATCGAATTCGGCACGCACTTTGACGAGGAAAATGGCCAGATTGCGCTCACCAAAGAAGGTGGCCACAGCCACCGCCGCATCGTGCATGCCCTGGGTGATGCGACCGGAAAAGAGGTGATGCGGGCTCTCATTGCGCGCATTCAACAATCGCCGACGGCCCAGATCTGGGAAGAAACTTTCACGATCGATTTGTTGATGCATGAAGGTGTCTGTCGTGGCGCGCTCGTGTGGAATCC
>JAQGHS010000501.1 GCA_028291605.1 Planctomycetaceae bacterium
GGTTTATTCACCAGGATCGTGACCCGCTCGGCCTGGATCTGCTGGGCTGCCGCTTCCAGGGTGATCGTCTGGTGCTCGAAGACTTTGGAACCCAGAGTGCTGATCCGGACGCCGTCGACCAGGACCAGGCCCCGCTCGATGTATTCATCCGCTTCACGGCGTGAGCAGAGCCCGCGCTGGGCCATGAGTTTCGAAAGACGGACAGGTTCGGCGGTCATTGGAAGCAAGTGTTTCACGAAGCGTTTAACGAGATTGTTCAACAGGAATGTTGATCAACACAGCGTATCAGAAACTCGTCGGTCGCAACATCCGGCGTATTTCGCATCGGGCGCGTCCCGAAATACCCGTGGTCAGAATGAGACAAGACTGAACGAAATACACCGAATATGCGGAATATTCAAAATGGGATGAATGCGTAGCTTGGGTGTGGACAGGCATCACCTTGCAATGTATCTTTGATGCCGACGAGCCCGAAGAGTCCAACGCTGTATGCCCGCCCTTCTTTTTCTAACTCCAATACCTGAATCAAGATACATCCCGGAGATTCGCCCATGGTGACGTTTCGCAGCGTATTCAGCTCGTTTCTGCAGTGCCTGGACCGCAATCGACGTCATCGTCGGCTTTCCGTCTCCAGTCGGATGCAGTCTCTCCAGTCCATTGAGGTGCTTGAAGTCCGCACCCTGCTGTCGACCTTCACGGTGAATAGCATGGAGGATAACAACTTCGGGGAGGGCGACTCGGGCGATTTGCGATACATCATTAATCGGGCGAATTCGCTTCATACGGGAACCCCGGATCAACCGGATTTGATTCAATTTAGCGGCGTCACTCTGACACAGGGTTTGCACACGATCTATGTCGGTCAGGGCTCAGTGGGAGCCATTCCACTCCCCGATATCACGGATATCGTGACGATCGACGGAACGACGGCTGGCGGGGTGGATAGTGATCCCAGCCTGATTGTCACGTTGGATGGCGATCGCCTGCGCGGCAAGGCCAACGGTTTGACGCTACTGGGGGGCAACTCCACGGTGATGGCGCTCCAGATCGTGAATTTCCCAGGCAACGGCCTGCTCGTGAAATCATCCAATAATAAGATTGGTGGCGACCAGGTGGGTGAACTTAACGGCATGCCGAACAACCCGGCCGGTCGGATCACCGTCCCGGGACCAGACCAGGGGACGATGGTTCCCCAAGTCCTCGTTCGTCCCCCAGAGGGTAACGTGATCTCCGGCAATGGGGGAGACGGCATCCTGATCATTGATCAAGCCAATGACAATATGCTCATGGGGAATTTTGTGGGCACGGACATCACAGGCCTCATTGCCCAGGGCAATCGTGGCGATGGCGTGGCGATTATCAATTCGGACGGCAACCGGCTGTATGGTACGACCCCTCCCGATGACAATAACCCGTTCGTCTTCTACAACGTGATCAGCGGCAACCGAGGCAACGGGTTGGTCATCGACGATTCCGACAACACGATCATCTATGCGAACTTTTTCGGTCTCGGCGCGGACAATAACACTCCGCTCGGCAACCGACTGAACGGTGTCCTCATCGAAGGGAATTCCGACAAAACCCGGTTCGGCCTGAATATCCCACTCGGCAACGTAACTGCTGCCAACGGGCGGAATGGCGTGGAAGTCAAGGACTCGGCATCGCGAACTCTGTTGATGAACACATTTGGCGGAATCGCGGCCTTCCATCCCGAGGCGCAAGTTGCCAATCGCCGGAGCGGCGTGCTGGTTACGTCCGACGGTGGTGGTAAATTCTACGACGGGACGACCTTGACTACGGTCATCCTTACCTGCAATCTCTCGGGCAACGATCGCCACGGAATTGAGATCAAGGGCAACGCTACGGGCGTGCAGGTCAGCCAGTCTGTGATTGGCTTAGAGACAAACGGGGCGACCGCGCAACCCAATCAGCGAAACGGTATCGATGTCAGCGGCAAAGCCTCTGGCATCGACATCGGCGGTTTCGAACCCTCAGTCCTGGGCGGTTCGGAGTTCCCTGACGAAGACCTGGCGGCACTCGGCGCGGCCAATCTGATCTCCGGCAATCTGTGGAATGGGATTTCCGTGCGGGGCAAAGTGCAGGACGTGAAGATCATCAACAGCTTCATCGGGACCAACGTCACGAACACGGGCGTCGGGATCGCCAACGGTCGTAACGGCATCTTGGTTGACGGCACTTCGGACGTCCAGATCGGCTTGGTGTTGGGGGCCCTCCCGCCCGACGGCGAAGTCGAGACTCACGTTGACCGCAACATCATTGCGTTCAATACGGAGGCCGGAATTCTCGTGAAGCGGGGCCAGGGGAACAGCATTCTGGGTAACTCCATCTACAACAATGGAGGATTCGGCATCGAACTCGAAGGGGGCAGCATTGGTAGTCTGCCTGTACCGGCAATCACCTCGGCTGTGGTGGCCGCCGATGGAGTGACCAGCCTGATCGGCACCTTCAACGGTCAAGCTAACACCACGTATCAAATCGAGGTATTCGCCAATTCCAACGTGGGTGCGGGAAATGGACAGATCTTCCTGGGATTCGTCAACGTGTTGACGGACTCGACCGGGCTAGCACAAATTGAGATTGCCGGATTGATCAATCCCGAACCGAGCAGTGATTTCATCAGTGCCACGGCAACCAGCCCAGATGGCACGACTTCGGAGTTTTCCAACGTCATCCAGGCAACTCAGCCCGATTAAACGAGGACATCCGCCTCCATGGCCGATACTGGAAACCTCGGCCATGGGACAGGATTCCGTCCTCTTTATCAGCGAGAACCCATCCTACCGAATACTGAGATCTTCGGGGCGTGGCAGCTCGTTGAGCTGCGCCAAGCCGAACAATTGCAGGAAACGGGGCGTAGTGTGGTATTCGACCCCCTTTCGGCTTTGGTCGACACGGTTGAGGCTGATGAGCTCGCGCCGCAGCAATTGCCGCAGGATATTTGCCGAGTTGGGTTTACAGGCCTCAACGGCCGCCTGGGTGATCGGCTGCTGATAGGCCACCAGGGCGAGAACTTCCAGGACGTCTTGTGAGAGCTTCACATCGCGTGGGCCGACGCCATAAACGCGGCTGCGGATCGCTTCGAATTCCGCCCGCAATGTCAATTTGTAGCCGCCATCGACCAATCGAATCTCATAGGGGCGTCCCTGCGCCGCATATTCCAGATTGAGTTCATCGATCAGCGTCTCGATATCACTCGCCTCGTTGTTGCCATCCAGCAGCCCGGCGAGCTTCTTCGCAGACAGGGGCTGTCCACCCACAAATAGACAGGCTTCGATGACGCGCAACGGCTTGATGGTTGGGTCACGTACTGGCGTACTCGTTGCCGCCGAAGTCCTTGGCTGATGACTCTCGACCGGCGCCTCGGTGTGAATTGCGTTGCTGCTCACGTCAACGGCGGAGGGTTGATCGGAAGCCACACTCTCGCCACTCAAAAAGTCGGCACCGGCAATCTCAACTCCGACCGGTGCCAAGGGTGTAAGCGCAGGCTCGGGTGAGTCGTCCGCTGCGGGTTCCGCTTCGGCCTCGTCGCCTGATTCGGAAACCGCCCACTCGGCGGACTCCATTGCGGCAAGTGCCTTCAGATAGGCCTCTTCCAGGTCATCGGTGGAGAGATCATCCGGTTCTCCAAATTCCGACGATCGCGCAAACAGCGACTCATCGTTATTCTCGAAGATTTCTTCGGATTCGACATCTTCGTTTTCGAACTCTTGTTCGTCAGCCATCCTTGGCCTCCCTGACAATCTGGATCACGGTGATGAATGTCCGCAGTACATTTCTTAGCGAACGATCTGGCACTCGGGATGTGATGTTTTGAATTTGACGCAGTCAGCCGGAGAAATGCCCGTCCCCCTGACATTGACGTACGTCAGCTTCTTGCAGGGGGCCAGTTTTTGAAACAAGGCTTTGGAAACCACCAAGTTGTGAACGTCAATGTATTCCAGATCTTTCATTCCCACCAGCTTGTTGATCCCAAAGTCGCTGATTCCGCATTCGCCGATCGATAGCTTTTTGAGTTTTTTCAACTTGCCGATGAACACCATACCTGGATCAGAGACTGCCGTCGCGTTCACCTCCAAGGTCTCCAGCGGACAACCTGCCAGGAATTTGAAGGCTTCACTTTGCAGCTGACGGCACCTATTGGCATACAATGCCCGCAGTTTTTTGTGATCTCGGAATCGCTCGAATCCGGCGCCGGTAATATTGGTACCGCTGACATCCAGGATCTCCAGGTCGTGGAGCTTTTCTAGCTCATTCAAGCCTAAGTCGGTAAGGCCTGTATTCGCGAGGCGCAGTTCTACAATGCTGGGTTTGGACGCAATCACTGCCATGACTTGATCATCAATTGGATTTGAGTTCAGGTTCAGAATGCGGAGTTCTGGAAGACCTTGGATTACCGCACCGACGGCGTTCGTCACGGTGCAGCCTTCCAAAGTGAGCGAGGTGACTTTGGTGAATCTTGATAAATGAACCAGTCCGGTATCCATGACGCCAGCCAACTTCAGATCATGAATCTCGTCCAAACCCTCGGTGCCTTCAACCTTCGCGAACTCGTTCAGGTCAAGCTCATTCAGTCGATCCGTTTTTGTCTTCTTGATAAATGCTGCGATGGCTTGAGCGTTGTCCACCTGAGCAGGGGCGGTAGGACCAGGCCCGGGGACTCCGATCGGAGCCGGCTGGACTGGTTGGTTCGCTGCGGCTGCGGGGCCCGGCG
>JAQGHS010000504.1 GCA_028291605.1 Planctomycetaceae bacterium
TGTCGCTGATGCCGGCCGATCTGGCGAAACTGTTGTCGGTTGAGGAATTAACCGATGTCGTGGAATACCTGACGGCGTTGAAAAAGAAGTAACGATGGCCTTTTGACGGACTTTGATAGACGAACGCCCCGCACCGAAATTGTTTCGGTGCGGGGCTTTTTATTTCGAGCCATTCAACAGCAGAATTAGCCACAGAATGACACAGAAGAAACACAGAAAAGAGAAGGAGCGTTCCTCAGTCCCGATAGGGACTGAGGTCGAACCACTCGCACTCCGCATCGCTACCGCAAGAACCGGCCGCCGTTGATGTCGATCAACGCACCGTTGACGAAGCGGGCACCGTCGCTGGCCAGGAATAAGACCGTGGCTGCGACTTCTTCCGCGGTACCGTTGCGGCCCAGGGGTGTTTCGGTGCGGTATTGCTGCATGCGTTCGGGCTTGGTGAAGATTTCGTGGTGGGGCGTTTCGATGACCCCGGGCATGATGGCGTTGGTTCTGACCTGGGGTGCAAGTTCTTTGGCCAGCGTTCTGGTCATGACTTGCAGGCCGCCTTTGGCCACGGCGTAGGCTCCCGCGCCATTCGCGCCGCCCGTCTGCACAGAGAGTGAGAGGTTGTTGATGATCGCGCCGTTTCCTGATTGTCTCAGGTGGGGAATCGCACGCTGAGTCACGACAAACTCACTCGTCAGATTGGTCGCCAGGACATTTTGCCACAATTCGACAGAACACTCTTCGAGCTTGCTGCGTTCCAGTGGTGAGCCGGCATTGTTGAACAGAATGTCGAGGCGACCGAAGGCTGCCACGAGGTCATCCACGACCTGTTGAGCCTGGACGGGCTGTGAGAGATCACCCTGCAAGAGGATGCCATCTCCGCCGCCACTCCGAATCGAATCGAGCGTCTGCTGGGCGCCGTCGCGGTTGGAGTGATAGTGAATACCGATCAAGGCGCCCGCTCGGGCCAGGGTGATCGCTGTGGCCTGGCCGATCCCGCTACTGGCTCCGGTAACCAATGCGACACGCCCACGCAGCTCATCAGAATTCATGCCATACTCCGGTGACTCGGAAATCGAAATTGATCTATTGGCAGCGGCAGCATCTGCCACTCCGGAAAGCAGTATATCGATCATCATCGTCGTCAGCCCACAATGAATGATGACTCGTCGTCTTGAGGACGACGGCCGGGGCGGCCATCCTACAAAATCGGGGGATACAGTGCCGATTTGGTTCGAGGGCGCCCATGCAATTTCGGATTGTTCTCAAGCTGCCACCGCGTTGGGGGTTGAGGGCGATTCTGCAGTTCCTGGAGATTCGAAAACCCAGGAACTGGCGGTGTTTCGGCAGTTTGAGGGCTGGCGTGACGTCTGCTAAAAAGGGTTCGGGATTTCAGGTTAACAAGATGACGGCGTCGGGTGCCGGCCAAATGCGGAGGCTGTTGAGGGGCACGTCTCGGACTGTATAAGTAAACATAAGTTCAAAGAATTCAAAGAATGCACGGATTCGCAACGTGGGATGGCCGCCCCGGCCGTCTGCTTTTTCTGCGAGAGGTCCAATTGTCCCTGCACGCAGGCATCATGAGTCGGCTATTGATCGTCGTCGTTCCCCAACGAGGAGACGACGGGGGACCATCCTACGAACTAGAGAACAAAGAATTCAAAGAATGCACGAGTTTTTTGCGCGAATGCCAGAGTCGCACTGGTTTATAGGAATAACTCGTAACAGGCGCATGCAAAAGAAGATATGACTTACGGCTGGAATGAGAACAGTATACGAGTGATCAAAGAATTCAAAGAATGCGCGGATTCGCAGTGTAGGATGGCCGCCCCGGCCGTCTTCTTTTTTTCGGCGAGAGCTCCAAGTGTCCCTGCAAGCAGACATCACGCGACGGTTATTGATCATCGTCTATCCCCAACGAGGAGACGGCCGGGGCGGCCATCCTACGAACTGGAGAACAAAAAATTCAAAGAATGCTCGGTTTTATGTGTGGATGCCAGAGTCGCTCTGATTTATAGGAATAACTCGTAACCGGCTAATGCAAAAGAAGATATGACTTCCAACAGGAATGAGGACAGTATACGTACGATCAAAGAATTCAAAGAATGCGCGGATTCGCGACGTCTGTGGGATGGCCGCCTCGGCCGTCTTCTTTTCGGCGAGAGCTTCAAGCGTCTATGTAACCCGACATCATAAGTCGGTTATCGATAGTCGCCTTTCCTCAACGAGGAGACGGCCGGGGCGGCGATCCTATGAGCTAGAGAACAAAGAATTCAAAGAATGCACGAGTTTTATGCGTGGATGTCAGAGTGGCTCTGATTTATAGAAATAACTCGTAACCGGCTAATGCAAAAGAAGATATGACTTTCGAACGGGACAAAAGCAGTATACGTGCGATCAAAGAATTCAAAGAATGCGCGGATTCGAAACGTCTGTAGGATGGCCGCCCCGGCCGTCTTCTTTTTCGGCGAGAGTTCCAAGTGTCCCTGCAAGCAGGCATCACGAGCTGGTTATTGATAATCGTCTTTCCCCAAACGAGGCGACGGCCGGGGCGGCCATCCTACGGCGGAACTTTTTCCGCGAGAGTGGCCGGGTTGATAGGAAAGTAGAAAGTAGAGAGTAGACCGAGCAGAGGTGGAGAAAGAATCACGCCGAATGGTGCATTTGTCCCCTCTACTCTCTATTGCCCTTTGGGCAATGGGATTGAAGATAGGCATCAACGGCTGTTAATATATGGTGCTTGTGTCTTCCGTTTGAAATCTTCAAAAGATGGATGAGATCTCAGACGATAGCCAGCGAGTCGAATTGTTGGAATCACCCGAACTTTGTGAAGTTCGGTGGCCCTTAGAGTTTCGCACCTATGCTTAATGTGTTGACCTCCAGGCATCGCTGCTGCGATGGGATTTCGCGCCGCCATTTTCTCAGCGCTGGTACGCTGGCCTTGGGGGGAATTACACTTTCTAAAGCGCTCCAGTTGCAGGCCGCGCAAACGAATCCCGCAGCCGTGGATCGGGAAGCGTCGGTCATTGTCATTTGGCTGAATGGTGGTCCCAGCCATTTGGAAATGTACGACATGAAGCCGCTCGCCCCGGCGGATGTCCGCGGGCCATTTTCGCCGATTGCGACCACCGTACCCGGCATGGATATTTGCGAGCATCTGCCGCTGCACGCCAAGATCGCCGACAAGATCACGCTATTGCGATCGTGCCACCACACGTTTGCCGGTCACAACGATGGCACTCCGATGGTGACCAGCGGTTATCCTGACTGGAACGATGCGCGAACCGAGCCGGTCTATCCAGACATGGGCACGGTCGTCAATCGTTACTTCGGTGCCGTCAGGCATGGGCTGCCCGTTGCCATGGGGATGGGGGCGCGACATTATAACTACGTTCCGACGACCGCGGCGGGTTACTTCAGCAATGCCTTTCGTCCGCCGACCGTCGACGGGGGGCTGCCCAATTCGGCCCTGACGATCGATGGTCTACGCTTCTCGGCGCGTCGTGAGGTCCTCGGGCAACTCGACCGGCTGCGGGGCAACCTGGACGTCAGCGGCGTGATGGATTCGCTGGATACGATCAATCATCAAGCGGTCGATATCCTGACGGGCAGCCGGGCTCGTGAAGCGTTTGATGTGTCGAAGGAGACTCAGGCCACCCGCGATCGCTATGGGGCTGGGTGGGCTCAGCAGGCCCTGGCGGCGCGGCGGTTGATCGAAGCAGGGGTGAAGTTCGTCACGGTCAGCGTTCCGGGTGGCAAGTTGATCTACAACTGGGACGATCACGCGGTGAATGGCGATCTGCCCACGGCCATGCGTGAGCGTCTGCCCGGTTTTGATCAAGGGGTCACCGCGTTGATTGAAGATCTGTATGAACGCGGGATGAATGAGAAAACACTGGTCGTCGTGACTGGCGAATTCGGCCGCACGCCGCGTGGCAGCCTGCAAAAGGGGAACAACAACGGCGGGGCACTCAACTGGGGACGAGATCACTGGCCCAATTCCATGTCGATCATGTTCTCGGGTGGTGGTAAAAATATGGGTAAAGTCATCGGTGCGACCAACAACCACGGCGAGCATCCGAAAGAGCAACCGGTCACGCCGCAGGACTTGTTGGCGACGATTTACGGACATCTGGGGATTGATATTTCTCGGAGTTATCTCAATCCGGCGGGAAGGCCAATTGCGATTAGCACCGGGTATCCGATTGCAGGTTTGTGAACGGACTCCTGAGCGGCACGGCGCTAGCCGCCGGTTTTGCAGTCAGACGTCGACTGGAAGAACCGGTGGCTAGCGCCAGTCCGCTCACAAGGTAGGTCCGCTACTGGAGAGGCACTATGCTTTCATTTCGACATCGCGGAGTTCAACTGTGTGACGGTCTGAATCGTCGCGAATGGTTGCGTGTCGGTGGGCTGAGTGCCTTGGGGTTGTCGTTGCCGCAACTGCTGGCCGCGCAGAACGCCGTGGCTGCGCCTGCCGCGGCTCCGAAGCTGGCGAGTGGCCTGTCGGGCGCCATGTTC
>JAQGHS010000541.1 GCA_028291605.1 Planctomycetaceae bacterium
CAGACAGTCTGGCGGCGCGCGCGATTCCCCTGTAGTACATGCAGACACACTACTGGCCTGCTAAATGCAACTCAGTGATACATGCCGCGCGGAGAAGCGCCAGCACGCAATAGAGGGACCTCCTACGGACACTCCCCCGCGTTCACTGCCCTCTATGAAGTGGCCGACCTGGAGATTCCCGTAGGCCCTGTCCGTTGAGATTTCGCGCTCAGGTACCTCCAACGCAACAACAGCGTGCATTGGGTTTCAACGAATGGGCTCAGGAAATCACATCCGTGCCATGTCGCGAGCTGCCAAACGGACAGGTGCAGGAAATCCACACCTAGACCGGAGTCTAGAACGGAGGCGCCTGAGGTCCGAGTAAAGCAAAAGGCCCTCAGACCGAGGTGATACCTGGTCAGAGGGCCTTCTTTTGTTGCGGGGACAGGATTTGAACCTGCGACCTCTGGAAACACCGAACCATAGTTCCGGTTGTTCCAAGATGAGAGCGGATACCTGCGGTTTTCCCTTGATTTTATGGGGAACCGGATGGTTCGCTTTTCCGATTGTATCGGGTTATTTCGAGTTAGTCCTGGTTGATTCCGGTGAGTAAACGGTGACCGTCCGAAGCCAAATATGCCTGTGTGACCACTATCTCGGCGCCCGCCGAGATAACCAAAGAGAGGAACCCTACGAGGTGTGTAGCGGAATGAAAAGGTGCCGTGGTCCCTCATCGGCGTGAGGGAGCGCAATGAGGTGCGTGCCGGAGTTGGGCTCCCTCTGTTGGAGGCCGAGAAACGTCGTCAGTGAGGCGGCGACGGCGGCGAGGTCTGCTGCGGATCCATGGAAGGTGGGCACCGAGCAGCCTCTTGTGGGGATGAGCTCGTCGCCGCTTAGGGGTTCTTGCCACAGCGAGTGGTATAGCTCCAGGTCGGATCGGGCCTTCGCGAAGGCACCCGCGTTCTGATCGAGCTCGGTGAGCGTGGTGACGGCTCCGGGAGCGAGGACGGTGAGGATCCCAAGAGTTCCCGTCCTCGTGTCGGTGGCCACTTGCGCGATGATCGCCTTCCGGTCAGGGATCGTCGCGAGGGCATCGAGGCACTGGGTGATGGCGATGCTCACGGTGGCATCGATGATCATGTCGGCGGTAGTGAGGAATGCGGCGGGGTCGCTGGGGAGCATGCCGTCGGCAACGTCAACTGTGAGGTCGTCGCGGATCGCCCGGAGTCGACGTGCCAGGGCGGGAGCTTTTGATTCGCCGATGTCGTCCTCGGTATAGTTCTGGCGCACGAGGAGGCCACCGGTAACGGTGCCTGGGTCGCACAGGGTAATGTGCGCGGCCCCGGCTCGGGTGACGAACTCAGCGATCCAGGAGCCGATGCCCCCGCAGCCCCAGACGTGGATGTCCTTGCCTTGGAAGGCATTGACGGGTCGAGATTCGTCGCGTCGTGTAGTTACTTCCGGGCGTTCATCTGACACGTTGCACCATTCGATCGGGATGTTGGGATTCACGGAGGAAGGGTTGATCGTGATCGCAGTCCCCTGCTTGGCGACGATGTGTCTCAGGGAATTCGCAAACGAAGCAGGCAACCTGCCACACAGCAAATGAGGCCCGCCGCCCGCCGGATGCGGGACCGCGAAGACAAAATATTGCGGAGCGTCATTGGGGTTGCGTGAGGCGCTCGCGGCGAGCGCGGTGAGGAGCGCTGGTGATTGCGGCGGAATTCGAGGGTTCCGATGTTCGAGGCGATCCAGGTATGGATCGTCGACGAAGGCGAGCAGTGTCGAAAGTTTGCTGCTCGCCCCGAACGGCAATCCTGTTTCGAGAGATAGAACGGGTAAGCGGGGGTAGTTTGCGCTCGGAGTGCCGTATTTGAGGTCCAGGCGCTGGGGTGTGCGTTCGATCAGGTGGGCTTGTTGCAGCTTCGAGTCCTGCCCTGGGGCTCGGATGACCACGGTGGGGGTTCCTTCGGCGTGGTGGAGTACGCCGCCGACCGCGTGGTACATCTCGGTTGATGGATCAAATTTGCCAGCTATGGCGTCCTCGAGCCATCGCCATAGCTGGTTGAGGAAAGCGGTCATCCCTGCCGCAGGGTTCCACTCGCGTGACGGGTCGAGGTAGAGGCATAGGCGTTGGCCTTGGAGCACATGTGCGAATCCGGCGAATCGGATGTGTTCTACTTCGACGTTGGGAGGGAGGAGTGGCGAGGGTGAGATACCGAGAACCAGTTCTTCCCATTCCATGACGGGCAGTCCGCCGGGGCCTGGTGTGAAGTCGGTTGTTCTGACGGTGATTTTGACAACCGCGGTGCCCTCCGGCGGGAGATGCGGTTGGTGGATGATGCGCAGGTCATCGGGGTTCAGTTTCGATGTCGCCGTCAGGTCCGCGATGGCTTGCTTCTGCCAGTCGCTATACGCGGGAGCAGGCGGCCGGCGTTTGGTCACCCTGCGCGGCCGGATCGTCCAGCGATCGTCGCGGCAGTAGCAGCGGGGGCGGCGAACTTGTTGCTGTTGGATGAGGATACAGGGGCCTTGAATCCGTCGCCGAAGATCGCTTGCCACTTTTTGACGCTCGCATCCTTGTCCGTCTCGAGATATGCTGCCTCGATTTCGGAGGCGTGAGCGTGGACGCGGTCTCGAAAGTAGGAGTAGGTGGTCTGGTCCCACCGGTGGTCGAAGGTTGCTCCGGAGCCTGATGGGTCGGCAATGGAGGGTTTGGTCGGTCGTGCTTGGAGCCAAGTATCGAGGTCTTTCACAATGTGCAGCAGTGCGGTGGGGACGTTGCTGTAGTAGCCGGGGTCGAGAAGCTTTCGCACACTGGTGACCTGCTCGCCCAGAAGCGTGGTGAGAATGATTGACCGGGTCCCAGTGAACGAGTTCTTGTGGTCCCGGAGGTACTTGAGTAGTCGAATGACTCGGCGCAGGTTCCCGCCGGTCATCGTGTCTTTCTCGTGCATCCAGGTGGTGAAACCTTCGGGGTCAGTCTGTTCCCACTTGTCCTCGTCGCGGTTGACGATTACCTGGCGTCCGTCACTGAGAGAGAGGTAGGGCACGATGTCGACATGCATTGAGTTGGCGTAGGCCAGTCGAACGCAACGGCACTTGCGGGAGTGGGGCATGTCCTTGTAAACGCTGTTCCGGTGAAGGGCCGCATAGACCTCTTCGATATAGGTTTTCGGGCTGTGCGACCAGTCGGGATTTTCCTCCATCACCAGCATGAAGTCGGCGTCGAACTCATTCGTGCCCACAGGGCTGATGATGGTGCGGTGGGCCCATGACCCTTGTGGAAGTTTGTCGAGGACCAGCGAGCCGATCTGCTCATCGGCTTTGAGCGCTTTGTAGATCGCATCGACCCTGGTGGAGAGTAGGTCGAGTTTGAATTGGCTCAGGTTGACGGTGTCTTTGAGCAGGACATCGAAATAGTCAGCGTGTTGCATCGGGTGTCTCCAATGAGGGTGTCGGGTTGGTGTCGGTGTTCTTCCCTCCGGCTAGGGATGTGTACGGGGCGGCTTCATGGCCGGAGAAACATTCGGTGAATACCGGGCTGAGGTCTCGGCTTGCGGAGGCGGCGAGGCCTGCGAGGTCAGCTGGGTCGGCCGCGTCGAGCGAGTACAGACTGCCGGGGACTCGAGCGTCGAAGCGGCGGTAGTTGGTCTTGCCGATGAGATGTTCAGCGATGCCCTCGCCTCCGCGGCTGCTGGCGGTCAGGACCAGCGAGGTGATCGACGAAGCCCAGTTCAGGACACCGCCGTTGTCGAGGCGTTTGGGGTGGTTGGTGAGCTGGTCGATTGTCCCCACGTTGAGGACACGGATGGCGCTCAGCGGTACGCCCAGCATGCTGACCGCTTCGGTGATGGCCAGAACCGAGGGATTGTTCGCCCACACTCCCCCGTCGATAAGCCGGTGCCCGTCCACTCGTGCCGCTGGGAAGTAAATCGGTGCTGCCGCGGTCGCCATCGCAACGTCGACCATCGGGATTCGCCAGTCCCGCTTGAGCCGGCTGTGGTGGGGTGTCTTGAAAATGTGGATCCCACCCTTTTGCACGTCCCACGATGGAACGATGAGCCGCTTGGTACTGTCGCCGAGGACCCGCTCCCCCAGGACGCCGTCAAGCGCGGTTCGCAACGCATCGGCATTGTAAATAGGTGACGTGAGCTGAGAGGGTCGCCGCCACCATCGACGGCGCGACGACGGAAAGACGGACTGGACCAGCTCGGTGTAGTGGTTGACGATCTCGCTCGGACGCAGCCCCGCCCCAAGTGCCAGAGCGATGATCCCTCCTGCCGAAGTACCAGCGATGAGATCAAACGAGTCGCGAATGCTTATGTCAAGGTCCTGCTCCAGACGAGCCAGAAGATGGGCGGTGAACAGTGCTTTTGCACCACCGCCATCGAGAGCGAGGATCTGGAATCGAGTCGGTGTCTGGTCTTCGAGGGAAGCTTCGACCGTGGCGCCCTTCACGATGTCGGCTCCGATACCTGATCCCGCAAGGCAGGCTGCAGCGCATCGCGAAGTCGGTAACGCGCCAGCCGAGTTGCGGGAATTACATGCATGTAACTATGATACTTTCCCGGTCCGACACCACGAGAGGATGCTGCACCCCGACGTGCTCATGAGGCCGCTCGACTAGGGTCCCGCGCGCGCCGACCGTCGGGCCTCTTGTCGAGGCGCCAATGCGGCGCCCGACTTAATTCGGCCCAGCCGGTCGGCTATACCATCAGAGTGTGAATCAGAGTTCTTCGACAGGTGTCTACACCTACTTCGATGGTGATGACGTCGGAGCGAACATCGAGCTGCGTTTGCTTGAGGACGATGTTCAGGGCGCGGCTCTGGTAAGTGCCCGCGTATCCGGTGCCGTCCAGTGGATTCGAGAGAGTCTCGAACGCGACTTCGCGGGACAGATCATGTTTGCGGCTGGTGACGAAGTACTAGCGTTTCTGAAGGAAATCCCCTCCCTTGCTGACATTGATCACATTCGAGTTGAATTCCGAACGAGAACTGGCTTGTCGGTTTCCTGTGGTGTGGGGGAAAGCGCACGAGAGGCGGCATCCCAACTAAGACTCGCAAAGCTTCGCGGAAAGAATCGCTCCGAAGGCATTGGCAATGGCTGACCGTCTAGTCGTACTCGCTTCGTCACGCAGGCCAGACGTTTACTTCAACATCATCGGGCACAATGCGCGGCAAGGTGTCACGCAATTCGTATTGGCCGCCGTTGGAAATCTGCCAGATGAAACACCCGACCAGCAGGCCTTTGCACTCCAGCAGAACCTCACTCGGTTCGTAAGTGAGCTTATGAACTCGATCTACCTGCTCCTACCGGCGTCGGTCGACCAGGCCGGAGTTCCGCTCGCGCTTCCCCTGGAAATGAAGTCCTTTTTTGAGCACGTTAACTGGGGACGACTTCAGTTCACCTACTTGTCTGTGCAAGAAGGAGACCTTACCGAGTTTCTACGCGAACAACGCGCTGCCGGGGCGGCGTTCGACGTGACCGCCTGTAAGAACTCCGTACTTGCGGGAGCTGTGGCTTGGCTTGTCTCGAGGGGAGGGTCGCCTATTTATACGATGGAGATCAAAAAGCAACAGGTTTTCGGCGAAGCAGACCTATTGCCGTATCTTGAGCCGTCGCAATACGCGTATCGCGATCTCTCAGCCTCGCGTCTCATCCGGGGCGCGACGCGCCGGGTAAATGCAGGAACGATCCACAAGCGGCGATTTTGGTTTATTTCGGCTGCCGTGGCGATCGCGGTCGGATTGCTCGCCTTTCTGGTGCCCGCGCAATTCGCAACGCCAATCCTTGCCGCGGCGGCTACCTTCGCGACCATCATGTCCGGCGTCGCCATTCTCGTCCGCAATCCCGACGACCAGTGATGCGAACCTTGCCATCCCGCGTTAATTGCCAAGCGCTACCTTGCTCAGTGCGCAAGTGGTGAATTGAGCAACTCGGCGCGCGACAGTCGCACCCGCCTGCTAGCGACACGGAGGAGGCTTAGCCTGCAAGTAAGAGCGCCCTGAAATAAATCGCTGACCAGTCGATCCGGCATCCACGGCATCGGTCGGCTCCAGCGACCACGTTCTCCGGTGGCATGGCTATGTTGATCGCGAATTCAAGCTGATTTAAGTTTCTAGATTACTCGACGCCCACACCATATCGATCGACGAGGAAATGGGATGGCATCCTTGGACTCGATTCTCCAACCGGACAGGAACGGTCGACAATTCGCCACCTGAGCTACAGCTGCAGAGCGTTTTGCTCTCGAGCGAGCAGCGAGACTAAGGCGGTCCTCGCGGTCTGAAGCGGGATGCGCTCTTGTTCAATTCTGCGCACATTCTGCCACTGCGGGTCAGTGAGGTCGTGATACATTGCCGATTCGGGTCCTGTCAGATACGCGAGCGTCTTGCGAGGAGAGCAGACGAGTGAGTTGCCGTGGGCATCGGTGGTTGCTCCGAATCGTTGGTATAGCTCAAACGTGCTGCGGTCCATCAAGATCGAGTCCGCCCGCACCCCGTTGGATCGGAGTCGATTGAGTATCTCGAAACCCGACGCGTCGATGTCACCCCAGTAGAAAACAGCTGGGCATTCCTGCACCCACGGCAATCTCGCGAAGATGCTGACACCCTCGAAGCCAGACCCTTGGATCGCGATGCCCTTCACGACGTCTGGGAAGAAGATGGCGGTGTCTTTGTTCTCGGAGATGATGAGGACAGTCGGTACATAGGCAAGCGACTCGGCATCACCTATCGTGGCGCTATCGTGTCGACGACCGCCGGCCAACAAATGGTCAGTGTCGAGGTAGCTGAAATGAATCGTCGTCGGTCGTTTGCTGAGGCCCAGGTTCTCCCGCAGGGACAGCTGGCGCACGAGTTCGATGTTGGTGTTCAACCACTTGCCATGCAGGCCTTCCACCGGGACCTGTCGTGGGGTGAGACCAGACGAGTCGTGAGTCTCAAACCATGTGGCGGCGGCGCACAGTAAGTCGAAGTCGGCATCGCTCAGGGTCGCGACAGCGCGAAGCATCTTTGGCGAGGCTGTACGGGGAAACTCTCGTTTGAGTCGCAGCCATCGTTGCCTCGCAACTGTCAGGTTCTCTGTCCAGGCGGTCCCCGCGAGCTTTGCGGCGGTGTCTATGTCCGGGATAGTGACGTGGGTTGGCAGGCTTTGCGTTGTGCCGTTGACGTTTCGGTTTCTCCAGGTGAGTTCCAGCTTGTTGTCCGTAGCCCATTGGCGCCAGCTCAGTGCCCAGCGCCGTGCGACATCGAAGTCGGCCTCCAGTTCGGACTTAGTGGGTTCACCTAGCGATATGGTGTTCGGCCAAAGGGCTGATTCTTCGCCCGCTTCATGTTCGTGCCAACGCTGGGCAAGTCGTCGTGAAGTCTCTTTGGCGACATCGGTGGGTTGTTTCATGTGAAAGTGTCGACAGCCGGGGCAAGGGTAGTGGGTGTGATGTCGGAAACGTAGGAGTGGTTCTTGGAGTTCTTGGTCACTTGGAGGAGTAAGTCCATGTAGGGCTCGATCGCTGTGACTTTGTCGTTCGGCGCCCCGATGATGAGCTGGAAGCCCAGTCCGCGCCACGCCGAGACGGCACGTCCTGCGAACTCGCTGTCCGATTTTACGAAGCCTTCGTCGAGAAAGACCGGGGCGTAGCTCGGCCGTGAGGCATCAGCGTCTCCGAGTTGGTAACGCAACGCCGCCCCGACGATGAAAGCAACGAGTTCCTGCGTCTCTCCGCCTGACTTGCCGCCGAGACTCGTGTAGACACCTAATTGCCGCCCCGCGATATCCCGACGCTCGGCCTCGATGTGAACGTGACGGCGGACGTCGATTAAATACTCCCGCTCCGAGGATTTGTTCGACCGGCGGATGCGTTCGATGAATCGCTGCAGTCTTCGATAGCGCGCCTCCGCCTGTGGATAGTCGAGTACGCTCGTGGTCCCGGACGACAGAAACCGGAGTTCCTTCCTGAACTCGCTGATGTCCTTGCCCTCGGTTCGTCGCAGGGTGATAAACAGGCGGTCCTTGCCGGGTCCGAAGGGTTGACGCCCCAGAATCTCGTTGACCGGAATCAGCCGGGACTCGATTTCGTCGATGGAGTCGCTGTAAGCACCGTTAAGCGCGAGGAGCTCTTGGCCGGTCCAATCGTTGACTTGATGGCTCCATCGTTCTTGTCGTTCGTGGAGGCCTTCGGCGAGGAGTTCTTGCAGAATCTCGAGGTAGCCGGAGTAGGAGTCAATTTCGATGCCAAGGTTCGGTTGTTGCCATTTGTCTTGAAACCGTTCGAACGTGGTCTTCAATGTTCTTGCAGCGTTGTCGGCATCTTTGCGCGCTTGAGCGCTTTGGGAGAGGAGACGCGCTTTGAGCTGGTCGAGGGTGCGACTGAGGCGATCTAACGACGGTTCGGCTTCGACGCTTGCGAATTCTTGGTCCAGTCGTTCGCGCTGCGCCTCGCTCAAACTGGTGGTGTTCGCTTCTTCCATCTCCCAGAGTCGGGTGTGGACTCGATCTTGTTGCGCCACCAACTCGCCGTGCTCGTGCTCGAGTTCTTTCTGCGTCTCGTCAAGTTGCCGAACTCGGTAGTCGAGATCGCCGACTTGCTCCGCGAGTTCCGCTTCCTGCTTCTTCAGTTCCGACAGCGTGTCATTCGACTGAAGGATATGAGAGAGCTTCTGTTGCTTGTCTCGTATGTCCTCTTCGACGGTATTGACATCGACACTCGCCCAGTTGAGATCGAGAACGTCACGATGGGCGTCGCGGATTCGGGTGAGCTCGCCTCGCTCTTCGCTCAAGGTCGTGAGCTGGCGTTTGAGACCACTGAGTTGGACGGCGAGTTGTTTCCGCTCGACTTCGATCTCGGCCAGACGTCCTGCATTCGAGAATCCGAGAACGCGCGGAGCGCCATGACCTCCGTGGGCGCCGCGTCGTCGTTGCTTGGTCTGGCCGGTGATCGTCAAACCGAGTGAAACCTCATCGAGTTCGGCCGGGTTGGATACACACTGGTAGTTGAAGCGCTCCGCCAGTTTGTTGAGGAGCCATCCAGTAAGAGGATTGTCCGCCGACACAAAACGCCCCGGCAGGTACTTGTCCGACAAGGTTGCCGGCGCCGTCTGGCCTTTATCGGCACCTTCGAAAGAGATTCGCCGTCTCATCCTCATTGAGTTGATCTCACGTCGAACGTCTCCCAGCCGCAGCTCGTCAACCAGCATTGTCACGGCGAAGCCTCCCAGTGCCAGTTCGGCCGCCTCACGCCAGTTTTCGTATCGGGGATCCATGTCGATCAACTCCCCGACGAAGGGAAGAGCGGATGGCTCAAGTCCCAGAGCGCGCGCAACCGCAAGTCGGGCCGCATGGAGCTCGTCCGGGATCAGTCCGTCGCGACCCCTTAAAGAGTCTTGTTCACGGCCGAGTTCTTCATCGTGCGCACGGGTTAGCTGCGTGTCGGCGCCTAACTGCCCGATAAGCTCATCTATGTCGGATTGACGCTGGGAGAATGTCGAAAGAAATGCTTCGCTATCCCCCGCAAGTTCGTCGAACTGGGCTCTGTCGCTGACGATCTTCTGCAGGATTTCAGTTCGCGCCTCGAATCGAATCCGGTTGGCTCTGGTTTCCTCCAGACCTTGCAGCAAGCTCCCAAGAGCGCGTTGAAGGGTCTCAACCGCGTCCCCGCCGTTGGCCCGCAACTCCTCCACTAGATCCGCGAGCTGGCTCCTCAGAGTGACAAAAGAGCGACCATGCTG
>JAQGHS010000464.1 GCA_028291605.1 Planctomycetaceae bacterium
CCCCCCACCCTTGGGGATGAAACTCCAGATTCTTCTCCGCCGGAAAGAACAGCCGCCCGCGCAGCGGCAGCACATCGGTGACCTGGAGTGCTCCGCCGTGAATGCCACGATCGCGAGCAATGGAAAACACCTTCGAATCAAAACCCGATTCGAACACGAATTGCCCAGCCTCGGTGGGATTATCGAACCGAGTCGCCGCAGCCCGGCCCCCCGCACCGAAATCACCGACGACCGCGTCATCAAACGAGGCGTAAAACGTGACCGACTTGCGAATCCGAGATTCATCCACAGCAGCCATTTTCAGCCTCCAGTTCCAAAAAAGAATTCGGCGGGTGAGGCCCCTCCGTCAAGGCGGAGGGGTAAACGCATGCGTTAAAACAGAGCTGTTGTGGACGACAGCGAATTAAAAGAGGCGGCGAATGAACGTGGCTGCACCTGGATTACGCCGCTTGCCCCATTCGCTGTCTCCTTTGATTCGCTGCCAAATCAAATTTTATTTGACTTCAATAATCAACTCGGGCCGCGCTTGTCGCAGGCGATCAATCCCTGCCGGAGTTACCGCCTTGATGCCACTGAGCGATAGCTTCTTAAGAGACTTGATGGCAGCGAGTACCTGAATCCCATCGTCGGTCAGCTGGGCGCTGCCGAGGTTGAGTTCTTCCAAATGCGGCATCGTCGCGAGCAGCTTCAACGAGTCATCTCCCACGGTGGGGGCATGCGACAAATCGAGACGGCGGAGCGTGACGATCTTCGCGGCATGTGCGACGCCAATCGGTGTGGCCTGGTTGTCGAGCAGAGCAAGATCCTCCAGCGGAAGTTTTTCCAGCGCCGCCACGGACTCCCCTGAGGCGGCCTTTTCCATGCTGCCGATGCCGCAACGTTTCAGCTGCGTGAGGGCTGCCAGGCTGGCGGAACCCACGTCGGTGAAGTGGGTATGGGCGAACCACAGGCGACCAGAAATGGGCAACTGCGAAATCGCTTTCAACCCGGCATCGTTGAGCGGCGTGAAATGGAAATACACGTTTTCCAATTTCTTAAGGTCCTTCAGAAGAGTGAACCCAGTGCCAGTGCATTGGGTCGAGGCCAGCCCCAATGTCCGCAGCTCAGTCAGGCCGGCGAGATGCTTCAGACCTTCATCGGTGACTGGCGTCAGCGTCAGATTGAGGTCTCGCAGTCCGGTCAGATTAATGAGATGTCGCAGGCCATCCCCCTGCACCGCACAGTTCGCGAGGTCGAGCCTCCTCAGCGTGGTCACTCCCGATAATCGTTTCAGCCAGTCATCGGTGACTCGTTCATTCTTGCCCCCTTTGCCTTTCAGTGGATTGTTTCCGTTATAGAGGTCAATGGTGGCCGGTACATCAAAAATCTCTGTTCCAGAATCGCCTGTGGCCAGGTACAGCCACTGTGGTCCGGCCGGCGTGCAAATGAGCTTACCGCCCAGCTCCTTGATTTCGGCCTCCAGCGCCAGGGTGCTGCGTCGCATTTGAACTGCCCGTTCGATGTCAGGCGCTAGAGTCGCGAGTTTCTCTTTCAGGTTCTGATCCGACACTTTTGCGAGGAGTGCCGAACGATCAACGGATTCCCCCTCGGCCAGAATTTGGGCGAGCAATGCCTTGTCAGCCGGGGATATTTCCAGCAAGGACAGGATACCGTCGAGGTATTTTTTCACGGCCGGATCGATCTTCTCGAACCCCGCGACCGAAAATGGCTGGCCGAGCGCGTGACGCATTGCGTTGTGCATTAGGTATTGGCCCGTCTCATGCGTCAGGTGAATGTCGTCTCGATAGAGCGTTTCGACCTTTTCGAGGGGGGCCTGCTGCGAGGCGATGTCTTCAGCGACCTTGGCCAATAGGTTCTGAGCCAGCGTCTGACGAACCTCGCGCCCCGGATGCAGCCGTCGCAGCTCGGCAGTCAGAGCCCTCAAATAATTAGGACTGTGTGTCATCTGGTCCGGCGGCGCGTAGCTGGCAAATTCGTCCGCTCGCGTGGCATGCCTGGCCCAGCCCGAGTGAACTACAAAGACCGCGTTGGGCTGCAGCTTCATCCAGTCGGAAATCATTTCGACATCCTGCGCCAATGTCGAACCATAATGTGGCTGGACCGAGACGACATCGTACTGCTTGTCGCGGAGCGCTGTCGGCCACAAAGTGGAGCTGTTCACACACGGCTTCTCGGGCTTGGCATGGATGTGTGCCAGGTTCACACCACAATCGACATGCCACTGCACATCGCCCGATAACCGCGACGGCACGGTATCCCAGGTTAGTGAATTGCCGATCAGATAATAGTGTGAACCAGCCGGCTCCGCCGCAACAGCAGCGCCGCAGGTGGCCACGCACAGAATCGATAACAACAGCCAGTGTCTCATAGAGTGTCTCTTCCTTCCGTAGGATAGGCATCCTGCCTGTCCGTTTGTTGTCTTAAGTTGCAAACATCCAGCTACTGAGTTGACAATGAAAACCGCTGCGATTTGGCAATTGTCGTTATCAATTATCCAATACCCCACCGCATTGTCGCTGCGCCACGGACAGGCAGGATGCCTATCCTACGGACGGACCGGTGGCTAGCGCCATCCCGCTCACATTTTACTTCGATCGAAATAACTCACTTTGCACCAATCCATGTACCAGCGACCGCAAGCCGTAATCGTCCTTGGCCGCGCCGCTGACAATCGCCTCAATCGTCGGTTGGTCGAGCGGGCTGGCAGGTTCGCCCGTGGCATAAGTCAGTAGATGACGAGTGACCCCGCGAGCCAGTTGGTCGGGTTGCTTGGCCAGCATCTGCCGCAGATCCTGTACGCTGGCGAATGCTTTACCGTCAGGCGTCGTTCCGCTGGAATCGACAGGCAGGCCGTCCTTCCACTTGCTTTTGTTGGAGGGCGGCTCGGTGCTTAACGTGCGGTAATTCTTGCGGAAGTTCCCCATCACATCAAAGCTCTCCAGAGCAAAGCCGTACGGGTCAAACTTGGCATGACACGCCGAACATGAACCCTGGCGATGCAGTTCCAGTTGCTCACGCAACGTCTTGGCTCCACGGGTATCCGGGTCGACGGGTTCGATGTTCGCGGGCGGAGGGGGAATCTTCACCCCCAGCAGCCGCTCGGCGACCCAGACTCCACGTTTGACCGGCGAGGTCAGCGTGCCATTCGCCGTGACCTTCATCGTGGAAGCTTGAGTCCAGATTCCGCCGAAGGGTGTTTCTGCGGGCAGACGAACCTCCCGGATGCTGAAGCCCTCGACGTCCGGCAGGCCATAATGCTGAGCCAATCGCCCATTGAGCATGGCCCATTGCGGGGCGACAAGATCGCGGACACTCAGGTTCTTGTCGAGCATGTGACGGAACGTAGCCTGCGTTTCCAGCGTGCTGGAAAACTTGAGCAGATCGTCGTATTCGGGATAGAGGTCGCGGTCGGGGGTGGTGTTGTCGATGCCCCACAGGCCGAGCCATTGGTCGAGGAAATCCTTAACGAACCGCCGCGATTTCGGATCGTTGAGCATCCGGTCGGTCTGAGTTCGCAGCACCTGCGGATCAGCGAGTTTTCCCTGCCGGGCAAGATCCAGCAGTTCGTCGTCCGGTGCCGAGCTCCAGAGGAAATATGACAGTCGCGAAGCCAGAGCGAAGTTGGACAACTTGCCGGGATTCTCCACAACGCAGAGAAAATCGGGCGCCGTCATCAGGGCCGCCAGTTCACTAATCATCGCGGGTTGCAAGGGAGTTCCGGAATCGACCGCCTCCATGTACTTCTTGACGCTGCTGGCGAGCTCGTCAGCAGTCAGGTCGCGGCGGAACAGGCGAGAACCGACGCGGGCAAAACACGTCTGAACAAACGCCTGCACTTCATCGCGCTGCACATTCGGGGATTTCACCGTGCCGTTCTGGCGGCATGCGTCACGGATGGAGGGCGGCATGCCTTCGGTCAGCAAGCGTTGCCCAGGTAGCGTTTCTTCCAGCTCCTCGACATCAACCCACTGCAGTGCCAGGCCGGGCCCTTTGCCCAACACTGCGGCGAGTGTGTTCTTCGGCACGGGGACCCCCAGCCCCAATGGAATCAGACGGATGCCGTCGTCGGTGGGACCGTCGCTGTCTCGGCCGGTGCGGAGATAGACGTCGGCCTCAATGATCGACGGCTTGCCGGGAGGGACTTCGATGATCTTGATCAGATCGAGGATCTGCGGATAGGCAAAGACATGCCCGACATAGATTCCGACCGGCAGCGGCTTGTCAGTCTGATAGCCATAGGCCGAGATCCGCAGACGATGCAGGCCCGGCTTGCTGGGGCCCGGGAATCCATTCCGATTCTGACCGTCATTCGTGGCACTTCTTCGCAGCGGGCCCGAGCCTGTATCCGTGTTGAACGAAACATGCCAGCCGTCCGGCAATTCGAGCAGATGGCCTTTTGATTGCTCACTGCTGACGGACCACAGTCGGTAGCTTCCCTTCTTCTCCGGCAGTTGAAACATCCTCAACGCCAGGTCCTCGGCAATGGCCAGTTGGCCTTCAGTCGCCGCGGTGGAGAAAGGGAGCGCGGCGCTGACCCGGTCGTAGCCATCGACGCGGCCATCGCCCGGCATCAGGCGGTTGACCGGTGGGCGAATGCCGAAGATGTCCTGCACGCTGTTCGCATATTCGCTACGCGACAGCCGCCGAAACTTGCTCCGCCCTTCCAGCCGCTGCTGTTCAATCAATAGCGTCGACAGTTCACCGCGAATCCAGGCTGCGATAGCTTTTTTCTCGGCAGGCGTCAGTGGCTCGGCATCCTTGGGAGGCATCGTCCCGGCTTCGACCCGTTCCAGCACGCTGAACCAGCTATGGCTTTGGGCGCGAAGTTGTTCGAGCGATCGGGTGCCGGTCAGATTCAGTTTGGCTTTGGGTTGAGCCCCACCGTGGCACTCCGCGCAATGCGATTTCAGAATCGGCAGGACTCGTTGTTGAAACGCGACCGAAGCGTCTTGAGCGCTCGCGGGTTCGCTAAAAGCCAACAACAGGAGGAAGGAAACGATTGCCAAACGCATACTCTACGACGCCTTGAATATTGAGTTATATAGCTAGGGCACCGACCTGATTGTTTTCCATATTGGCTAAGAGCGTGTCTGAGACGGGAGGGCGAGGCTCCCGCCGAGCCTAATACGAGCTTTAGCTCGGCGACCGCCGGAGGCCTCGTTCTTGTGATTGAAAGCCTCCGGCAGACGCCGACCTGACGGTCGTATTAGGCTCGGCGGGAGCCTCGCCCACCCATCGAATCGCATCACGCCAAGTCAGCAAACGTCCCCTTACCCGATCCAAACTTATCCGTCTCAACACCAAACTTCTGCAACATGTTGACGAACAGTTTGGCCAGAGGCGTATTGTTTCCGACATCACCAGCGATGTGCTGACCATGTTTGTAGCCGCCCCCCGCCAGCAGAATCGGCAGGTTGGTGGTGCCGTGACCGCTGGCATCGCCCAGGTTGCTGCCGATGAGCACCTGCGTGGAATCGAGCAGGCTGCCGCTCCCCTCCTTCGTGTCGCGCAGTGCGACGAGCAATTCACGGAACGCCGACATCTTCAGTTTCTCGATGATCTTCAATTGTTCAATCTTTTCAGGATTGCGACCGTGGTGCGAGAGCCCGTGGTGACCTTCGCTAATCCCCTTAATCGGCGGCTTTTCATCCATGCCTCGGATGAAGATCGTCACCACGCGCGTCGAGTCGGTTTGCACGGCCAGCTTCGCAAGTTGGAACATGACTCGGGCTCGGCCGATACTATCGCTGCGGTCGGTAAACGGACTGGGATAGTTCTCGTTCGGTGACGGCTCGGTGACGGTGGGCTTGGGGCGATGCACCCAGGCCTCTTCCGTGACGAGTTGTTTTTCCAGCTCCCGAACTGCCTCGGTGTAGTCGGCGATCTGTTGTTGATCGTGCCGGCTGACCGTCTTGTTGAATTGGACCAGCCGTTCCCCCATCCGATCGAGCATACTCTTACCGCGCTTGAGCCGGCCCAGTTCCTTGTCGACTTCATCCTTGTTGCCACTGAGAAACATCTTCGAATAAATCTGCGATGGAATACTCAAGGCCGGAATGCCGGCGCCGGTCGGGGTGTACGACAGCGGGCTGGCATCCAGCGTCGAGAGGGTCATCAGCGGAAACCGCGTCGCCCCCGCCACATGCTGCGCCGCGACCACATCGAACGACACGGTATTGCGGAATCCAGGTCGCGTCGGATGCATGGCACTGGTCAAAAAGCACGCTTCGGAAGCATGGTCACCACCAATTTCAGGATGTGAGATCCCCGAGAACACGGTGTACTGATCCCGCAGATCGCCAAGCACCTGCAGGTACTCACTCGGTTCGAAATCTCGACCGGATTTCGTGGGAAAGAACGACGGTCCATACAGCCCGAAGCTCGTGCAGACGTTAATAATTCGCCTGGGCGGCGCCTTCTCGTCAGCGTGGGCCAATGTTTCCAGCCAGGGCAAAGCGAGAATCGCCGAACCGGCCTTGAGAATTTGTCGACGGGTCACATTCATAGAAATCAGAACTCAAGGTGTGTGCGTTAAATGAGATCAGTGACAGCACTTTAGCACAGGGCCAGATGTCAGGGTAGTGGGCTGAAGTGCGTCAGTGGCAGAAAGGAGGTCGCTGGTAAAGTGCGAGAGAGGCCTCCAAAAAAGTCTGGCTCCCCTCGCCCTGGTACTCCGGGGAGAGGGGTCGGGGGTGAGGGGTACTCTGAGCGTCGTTCGGCTGCCTGCTCAAAGGTATGTTCTTCCTGGAAATGTAGGGCTCCGCGTCGAAAGTTCATCGAGCCCCTCACCCCCATCCCCTCTCCCCGGAGTACCAGGGCGAGGGGGGCTGTTCTCTCGTAGATACCGCCATTTGTGTTGGCCGCGAGACCACGTTTACGGATTGAGCTCCACCACTTCGAATGCCGAACCCTTGATCCGACTGAATTCCTCGTGCAGGACAGGGATGCGAACATCGGGGGTTACCGAGATCGTCCAGTCAAGTCCGTTGTCCGCGACGAACATGCCGTACTTCTTGAGACCCTTCAGGATCGCTTGTGCTGCGGGTGAGAAGCCGCTGATATCATAATTCTTCTTGAGCCGAATCCGTTCGCCCATCCGCGGCAGGTTCTCATCGGTGTCCCGGCTGGCGTAATGTGTGGCCGGAGCGACGTAGGCCCGGCGCGTTTTCCCCACTCCTACCCGCATGGCATGTTCGACCATGCCGCGCTGGATTTCATCGTAACGGACCGTCGCAGGAAAGATCGGCAGGCCTGCCGCATCGGCCGAGGTCCACCCATCGGGCCGCAGCTTATTGGACTTCAGGTAGAAGATTGAGGCACCCGACGCGGTCCACC
>JAQGHS010000577.1 GCA_028291605.1 Planctomycetaceae bacterium
AGCTGGCGCTGTTCGTCACCGCCACCAATGTGCACACCGGACGGCTGCGGGTGTTTCCGCGCGAGAAAATCACCGCCGACGTCATCATGGCGTCGGCCTGCCTGCCGCTGCTATTCCGGGCCGTCGAAATTGATAGCGTGCCTTATTGGGACGGCGGCTATATGGGCAATCCGGTGATCTTCCCGTTCTTCGACACGACGCAGACCGAGGACGTGCTGATCGTGCAGGTCAATCCGCTGGTGCGCAGTTCGACGCCGACCTCGCGCGAGGACATCATTCACCGCGTCAACGAGATCACGTTCAATTCGTCTTTGATTTCCGAATACCGCGCCATCGATTTCGTCGGCCGGCTGATCGACCAGGGCAAGCTGCCGCACGGCACCGGGCCGGGCGAATACCGGCGCATCAACGTGCACCGCGTGGTGCTCGACCGCCACGGCAAGACCTTCACGGCCGGCAGCAAGCTGACCACCGACTACGAGTTCTTCGAACTGCTGCGCGACAGCGGCAAGCGCGCGGCGCGGCATTTCCTCGACGATCACTTCGACGATATCGGAGTGAAGAGCACGGTGGATCTGAGGGCGGAGGCGAAGGCGGAGCGGGCGTGAGGTGCCCCCTCCTTGGCGCCAGCCTCAATACTGTCAACGACCTGGCACGCAAAAGTTGGCCGCGCTCAGGAACAGGATGTCGACGGCGCGTTTAATCTCGATTAGTTTTTGCAGAGATTCGGCGGAAACCTCTACGGAGACGTCCTCTGGAGCCGAGCTGCCTTCTTTTTTTGTGTGCGATAGTATTCGCCCGGCCCTGCCATTCGATTCAAAATAACTTATGCCTAGCGCAGAGACACTGTGCTTCTGCATTTCGTCTTCATTGAATGTCATGTCCGCAGAATGGGCGACCGCATGCCGTGCCGATACGGCATATGGAAAATGCTGATTGAACGACGAAATGATCTGACTGAATGCGTCTTTAGGCAATGACTTAACTAGTGCAGGAATCGAGGCCGCCGTTGCTTGGAGTGAATACAAGGTACTCCTAAAGTGGTATATCGCTAAAGTCGCGTCACGCAGAGCTATGAACGCCCAGCCTTGGTATTTTCGCTGTTCTGCTCTAGTTATTTCCCACTCTTGTGAGTTCTGGGCGTCCTGCTTGATCAGAACGGTAATTTCCTCTTTTAGTTCGGCATCGCGCGCATCGCAAAAATCAAGCAGCTCGTTTGCGCTCGCAAAATTATCAATCAAAACTCCCATGAGAATACCTTTTGCCTGCAAAAAGAGAATTGGCCTGCTCTCTTCAGGTGACAACCCCGACGCTGTAGGCTTGAATGCACACATGGTGAAATTCCATTGCTTCGTTCAATCTTGCATCAAAATCTCAGATTCGCTTGCGCCAATCGAGTCGAATAAAAGGACAGCGGTTCTTACGTTGTGAATGCCGAACAATATGATTCGCCAAACGCGCTGCGCGCGATAGCATTCGGCAAGGCTTTTTGATCCTTCCAAATGCCGTGATTGAAGGTCGGATTTTGTCATGCCGTACGTCCAACGCAACTGGAAGGGCGAAATTACTGGGCTTTACGCCAACCCACAACCGCAGCCAGATGGCACATGCCTGACTGAGCCGGCACCACTATCTGAAGACCACCCAGAAGTGCAGTCATATATGGCGAAACATCCAATTCCGGCCAACATGCTTCGTCCTTTCTCAGCAGAGGAAATGCGAAAGCAGGATAAAATGTTCGAGCGGGTTGCTAAGGAACATGAGGCTATCCGCAACGCCGTCTTGGCCTTCAACCTAGGATTTGCCGAGTTAGAAACGAGCCTAAGCTGCCTTCTCTATGCAGCGCTGAACATTCGAGACAGCCAAATCGCATATGCAATCTATCATACCCCACACGGCTTCGATGCTCGAACCCAAATAGTCGGCAACGCGGTAATCCAAATTGCGTCAGAGAAAAAGGCGCTGTTCGATCTTATCGAGCCTTGGACCGTGCTCGCCAAGAAGATTAGCAAAACGCGGGACCTACGAAACGCGATAGCCCACAGCGCCCCGCTCACCTACTTAATGGGAAATCGCAACTATGCGAGACTCTCGCCGCCCGCTTTCGATGTGATCCGGGTCGGCCGGAAGATAGCAAAGGGCGACAAGCCGGGTTTAGACGCAAACGACGTTAACCAAGGCATTAAACGCCTTATCGAGGCCAACGATTGCGTCGACCATGTCAACCGTCTCGTGACGGCTTTCCATGAAGGCGATCCATCACTGCCGAAAAAATTCGATGCACTAAAGTTAGCTCTGACAAAATTTCGCAATCCGTGATGGTCCGCTTGTAATGCGGGACGCTAAGCAGGCGTGGCGTTACTTGTGGCCGTTGCGCAGTACGAAGCAACTCGACGCTCTTATCCCTTCCCCTTTTGGGGGAGGGTGGCCGGCGAAGCCGGCGGGTGGGGCTCGTGATTGGCACCTTGGTATTACCCTTTTCAATCAGTACTGTCCCTCCAAGGCATGGAGGCTGGCATGGACGCAGTTCTGCTCCGTACATTTCAGGAACAAGTCGCCTTACAATGTCGGTTCCTACTGCTCGCCACCGAGGAATTAGAGAAATCTCTAAATGATGAGAATTGCACGATCCTGCGTGTCTTCTTCGCGCTGCAAAATCTATTTGGCGCTGGAGCAAACATTGCAAAGGCGCTTTGGGGCAAACATGGCACGCCTCCTGAAAACCGCAAGGCTCTGGGAGAAAGCGTCGGCATAAGCGATGACTCCCCGCTCAAGCGGGTTAGTATGCGAAACAACTTCGAACATTTTGATGAGCGAATTGACCGCTGGTGGAAGAGCTCGAACGGTCACAATTTTGCCGATCTGAATATTGGGCCAAATGTCACATTGGATGACATTGACAGCTTCCGCTCCTTCAACCCAACGACGTCTGATCTGTCTTTTTGGGGACAGAAGTTTAATGTTCAAGAACTTATAGACGAAGTCTGCGCAATCCTTCCGAAACTTGACGCCGAGTTGGCCAAATCTCTTTAGGGCTTCGACCGGCGCTCAGTCATTCGCCCTCAAGCCCGACAATGACGCAGCACATCCCTGCCCCCCACCCGGTCCGCTTCGCGGACCACCCTCCCCGCGCTTCGCGGGGGAGGGATAAAGAGCGCAACACGCCGCGCCATGCCTCACATCATCACGAATACTCATCCATCAATCAGCGGAACGAATTTGTGGGCTGGCAGCATTGCTGGCATCAAACAGCCGGCCCATGACCGAGTTGCACCCATGACAGACCAGCCTCACCCCATCGCCCTCCTCGCCGCCTCGGCCCCTCCCCGCACCAAGCCGTCGAACTACCCAGAGCCCTTCTTCAGCCGCATGGGCAAGCGCGAGAAGCGCCCGCTCGGCGATCTGTTTGGGTTGAAGAATTTCGGCGTGAACCTGACGCG
>JAQGHS010000586.1 GCA_028291605.1 Planctomycetaceae bacterium
ACGACGAATCGACACGGCCTGTGACAACTACGAAGCCGCCTGGCGCGAAGGTCGCCAGCCGCGGATCTAAGACTATTTGCTCCTCTGTGTACTCGAAGAACGGCCCCAGTTGATTGAATCACTGGGGAAACTCCAACAAGAGCTGATTCTTTCTAAGCTCTCCGGCGAAGTCAAAGTCGCGGTTCCGCCAGAACCCGTCCAACCAGCATCTCCGCCGGCCGAGGTGCCGCCAGCAACAGCTTCCGAGCCCCCTGTGATCCTCGAAGAGACCGCCGATAGGACGCAGATTTGGGACCCTCCCCGCGTCACATTGCGAGTCATCGCTGGTCCGCACGAGGGGCAGGAATTCATCTACGACGAACACGACACGTTGCTTGTCGGCCGATCGATTCATGCCCAGTTGCGACTGAAAGAGGATGTTCACTTTTCCCGGCATCATTTCCGGCTGGAAGCCAATCCGCCCTCGTGCTTCGTCATGGATCTCGGATCACGCAACGGCACCTTCGTCAATGGCGAGCGAATCACTGAGCGATTTCTGAAGGATGGCGATGTCCTGTCGGGCGGCCGTACCAAAATGTCCGTCAGGATCCGGGACCCGCATCATCAAAACGATGCTCCAACACAGTCACCCACAATTCCGTTACCAAAGCGAGAACCACCCCCAGCACCAGCCCCCCAGCCACCCGTTGCACTGCCACCGGTCACACAGGCACCGGTCACACAGCCACTCAAGCAGTTGGCTACCCCGACGAGCCCTCCGGGAAAGATGCCGCTCGCTGGCGGTAAAGAGATTCACATTAATGGCTATGTGGTTCACGAACAAATCGGCAAGGGTGATTTGGGAACCGTGTACCGCGCGACGCGGTTGGCGACGGGCGAGAACTGCGCGATGAAGGTCATCTCCCCCGCCGGCCGGGCAGACGAACGAGCCATTCAAACGTTTCTGCGAGAAGCCTCGCTCCTGAATCAATTGCACCACCAATACATCGTGCGCCTGATTGAAATGGGATCGAGCGGGTCCGATCTCTTTCTCTGTACCGAATACATTCCAGCAATTCCCTGGGAGCGACTGTCCGCGGGTTGGACACCCGCACAAAGAATTCGCGTGGCCTGTGCCATTATGGGGCAGATTCTGGGGGCCCTGGACTTTGCCCACTCGCGCTCGATGGTGCATCGCGACGTCAAGCCGGGCAATATTCTCATCTCGCGACCGGAGGGCAAACTGCTCGGCAAACTTGCCGACTTCGGACTGGCCAAGCATTACACGACCGCCGGAATGAGCCAGATGACTCGCGAAGGGGATGTTATCGGATCACTCCCCTTCATGTCCCCCGAGCAGTTCATCAATTCGCGCGAAGCCCGCCCCGCCTGCGACCTCTATTCCGCGGGCGCGACGCTCTATTGGATGCTCTCGGGACACGAACCGATCGTGCTGGAAAATCACCCGTGCAAATTCCTGGCAATCCTGGAAGACGCCCCTGTGCCCCTGCAGAAACGATTCCCCGAAGTTCCTGCCGAGCTGGCACAGATCGTCCATCGGGCTTTGGAAAAGGCCCCCGACAAACGATTTTCATCCGCCGCAGAAATGCGCCAGTACGTTCGCAAGTTCGCAAAATAGGCGGCAGCGAGCATAGAATTGAGGGCAACGCTTCCCCCCACAATTCTCGGTCGAAGATGAGACACTGCTGATGCCCGTAACTCGCACCCGTTGCCCTTGGGCCGAAGGGGATCTCAATCAGGCCTATCATGACAGCGAATGGGGCGTTCCGGTGCATGATGACCGCGTGCTGTTCGAGTTCCTGATTCTCGAAGGCGCCCAGGCCGGCTTAAGCTGGGTCACGATCCTCAAGAAGCGCGAAAACTATCGAGCCGCCTTCGATCAATTCGACCCGCAGAAGATCGCCAACTACGGCCAGCGCGAACACGACGCACTCATGGCCAATCCAGGCATAGTCCGCAACCGCCTGAAGATCGATTCGACGATCCAGAACGCGAAAGCCTTTCTCGAAGTACAGCAGGAATTCGGCACCTTCGACAAATACATCTGGAGTTTTGTAGACGGCACCCCGAAGCAAAACGCCCGGAAATCATTCACCGAGGTCCCTGCCCGTACTCCTGAATCGGACGCGATGAGTAAAGACCTCAAGAAGCGCGGCTTCAAGTTCATCGGCACCACAATTTGTTACGCCTTCATGCAGGCTGTCGGTATGGTGAACGATCATCTGGTTGAATGTTATCGTCACGCGGAGCTCAAGCCGGAGAAGCGAGACCGCAAAAAACGATAGCATACGACAGATGAAACATGCTGCTAGCGGATAACTACCTTGACGTCCGAGTTGCTGTCGCATCAATCTTTGGACGGTTGAAACCAATCGCGAAGGTTACCATTCCACTATTGAGCGAACTCGTCAACGTGGATGCCGTCCAGCTGCGCGACACGCTGGCCGCAATCAATCTCAAGTAGGTTTCCACGGCCTATCTCGCCTCGCGTCGTCACTGCAAAGTTGCAGAAAATTGCGGCTCCGCAATTTTGTCGAAGGTTAATTGATCCTTAATTTGATCTTCGCAATTATCAACATAATGCGGTGATGCGAGTGACTTTCGCGGCAGTCAGGGTATGGTCTGCCCCGTCAGTACCAGTGCCTTCAACCACGGAGTCCGAGTACCGACCCCTTGTTGGGATGTGGTCCTCTCAGATTCGTACGGGAGATGTGACGGAGCCGGATTTGCTCTCGCTGACTGCCGGCTTCTGCGGCATCATTTTGATACCCTTCAGAAAGGGAATTCGTATGCGTCGCGATCGAAAACATGCCGGCTTTACGCTGATCGAACTCCTTGTCGTCATTGCCATTATTGGCGTACTGGTGGCCCTGTTGTTGCCTGCCGTGCAGCAGGCTCGTGAGGCGGCACGACGGACGCAGTGTAAGAATAATCTCAAACAATTAGGCCTGGCATTACACAACTACGTCGACGTGCAGAGCGTCCTGCCGCCCGGGGGAACTCGCCCCGGCGTTGCTTCCATCACCAATGGCTCCGACAACAGTTGGGGCACGAACTGGGTCACCCGGATCCTGCCCTTTATCGATCAGTCCAACATCTACAACCAATACAATTTCAATATTGAACCCCGGGCCGGCACGAACGTGGGTCTGGTCAATATGACACTTCCGGCGCTCCTGTGTCCCAGCGATACGATTGGAACATCCTGGGTGAATGGAGCGTGGGCGCCATTCGCCAAGGGAAATTACGCCGCAAACTACGGCATCGGAAATCCCTGGTCGGGAGCCGGTTTTCCGGATCTCACAGTACGCGGCCCATTCCGGGCGCAGATGTACTATGGAGCCAAGTATGCTGAAATCACAGATGGGCTGTCCAATACGGCTTTCCTGTCAGAACTGATCGCCGGGAAGAATGCCGGTGATGAACGGGGCACGTGGGCGTTCCCTGTGGGTTCGTATTTCTGTGGTCGCAGCTACTATCCGGACGGAATCACTCCCTTCATCGCGCTACTGCCCAACGGAAATGCACTGGATGACACTCGCCGCGATGCCCCCACCTTCTGCAGCGCCGACAACACCGACCGCGACCTGCGCTGCATCGCGGGTGGCAATCATGCCTGGCAAACGGCTCGCAGCAAACACATTGGTGGCGTTCACGTCTGCATGGGAGATGGATCAACCCGATTTGTGGGCGAGTCAATCAACGTCAACGTCTGGATGAGTTTGCTGGGCCAAT
>JAQGHS010000630.1 GCA_028291605.1 Planctomycetaceae bacterium
CTCTTTTTGCTGATAGGGCTTCCAGCCGGCGAGCTGCTTGTCTTCGCGAATATTGTAGATGTCGATCCGGTCATCATTCCGTTTCGTCGACTTGATCGCGGCAAAGTCACCGTCGGGGCTGACATCCAGGACCAGGGAGGGATAGCGAATGGCGACCGGGGCTTTGATCTTTCCCGTCGTCAAGTCGACCACATCGATGATGACGGTATCCCGGCCGGCGGGGGGATCGATGTTGCGCATCCGCATAAATCCCCGGGCGGGAGAATGGGCTTGGCCGTTATTGGTGTACCAGATGACGGCTCGTCCGACGTCGGGGCGCGAGATGAATACGCCACAGATAGTGGGGCGTTGAGGTGGTATGCCAATGGACGATTTCACTACAGGTTCTGCCGGGGCAGAATCGGGCTTCATCGACCAGGCTGCAGTGGCCGTGGCGGCCACGGGGATGACCTTCGAGTAATCGGCTTTTCCGAGGGCGGGCATGCCCGCTTCGACAGCATCGCCACCATTGGCGACGGACGTGGCAGCCGCGTCAATCTCATCGACCGGTACCGGGGCCGCGATCAGGCTCGGATTCTTGCGACCTCCGCTGACGACCAGAATTTTCGTACTGTCCAGCAGCTTGCGAGGGGCGTCGCTGCTGCCATCTTCATCAGGGGCCGACCACACGGGGCCGCCAATCTTGGCATCGAGCACATAATGGCCGCGCCACAGCAACTTGCTGCGATCGGGGAACCACTCCAACCGATTGCCGGCGACACGCTCAGTCGAATGTGAGACGTTCTTGGTATTCAGTTGGGCCGTGGACAGCAGCTTGCCGTCCGCCACGTTGTAAATGGCGAGGGCCTGATCCCACGTTCCCGAGGGAATCACCATGGCCAGTTCGACGCCGTCGGGCGAAAACGACACGGCATCGGGTTTGTGTCCGGCAAATCCGTTGGTGACGGGTAAGCGTTGTTCCCCGACGACTTTGCCCGTATTCAAATCAAAGATTTTCAGATTGGACGCGTCCACGACCGCGGCCAGGTAGTTACCCCCCGGGCTGACAGCCACCGCATTGGCGAGCTCCGCTTTGTCCAGACTCAGTTCGTGTTCGAGATCTCCCGAGGGAAGCTTCCAGACATAGGCCATCCCGCCGGCACACAGAGCGATGAGCCGCTGCGGACTGGGGAACAATACGGCTTTGACATCGGCGGCCGTCTCGAGCTCACCCAGGCCCTTGTTGCCTTTTGACGTCCACACCCGGACCCCGCTCTTCTTTTCGAAGAACTTGTCAATGTTGGCGGCGATGTACTGGCCGTCAGGACTGAGAGCCTCCACGCTTCGGCCCCGAATGATTTTGTTGGTGATCGTGCCCGTCTTGTTGCGGGTCGCCAGATTCCAGATTTCGCGGACAGGCTGGCCGAACGAGTTTGACCCCAAGGCCACATAGACGCTGGGCGTCACGGGATAGACGACATCGTCGTGTGACGCATCCTTCGGAAACTTGATGTTGATCGGTTTGGCACTGTCGATCTTGATTTCCGTTTTGCTGGGATCGACTTTGACATTCCAATTCTCCGGCGCCGGGCCGTCGACTCCGGCTGCAACGTTATCCTTGTTGCCTGCGTCCCCGCCGGTAAATCCACCGAATCCCTTGCCCTTACGGGCCGTTTGAGGCGTCGCAGTTCCGTTACTGAATGAGGTCGCGGCAGATGATTTGGAACCGGGTAGCGCGGCTACGGGTTGTGTCGATACCGGGGAATTCGATGTTGTCGGCGAGGAAGGTAACGCACTGGTCGGCAACGCACTTGCCGGCAGGGGGGTGACTTTATTGGACGGCGGCGGGGGAAGAGTGTTGTTGAATGGAAACTGCTGGGGTGCCGGCATTGCCGGATTGTTTTGAGCAAACTGCGGACCGGGTGCAGCTCCGCCGCGTCGGCCGAAGATGACGAATAACACGATGCCGATCACACAGACGGCGGCGACCCCACCGATGATCACGCCTGTCGGTGGGCCGCCAGAACTTTCCCTGCGCTTCCTGCCCCCCACAGTTCGTCGCGGACCTTCAGACTCGAACAGTTCGTCGCGATCCGGGTCCGGTACCTCGATTTTGGCACCGCATTCCTTGCAGCGAACCTTGCCCCCGGCTTTCTCGTCAACCACCCGGTATTTGTTGCCGCAATCCTCGCATTGGATGTCAATGGGCATGAATCTGCGCTCCTGCACTGTCGTCCCGAGTCGTGAATAAAATGACGTGACGCTGACAAGTTACCGGTTGCCTGAGGTCATTGTGCAAGCCAGGTATTCCTATCCGCCCATAAGACATGCCGGACCGTGCTGTCCAGCAAATATTGGGGGCATCAGATGGTCGCCACCCATGGCAGACAGTATGACTCGGCACTTTACGTTTGACAACCGGTGGTGAGGCGAGAAATCAACGTAGGCGAAGTCGCCCAGACTTCAGGGCGGTAACCGGCGTGGCCAGAACTCTGGGCGAGTTCTGCTACGACCTTCACCCGCTGTTCGTTTCTACGCTAAGCAACAGCTCGACGCCACTAAATGTGCCAGTGGCCAGTTCTCGCAAATTCTCTGCGGAATCGATCTTGCTAGAACGGACGGATCTTGCGTAGAGTATAGAGAGCAAGTGCGAATGGCCTATGGGGATAGGTCAATCGGGACCTGCACCCGCGACTTCCGACTCGTGAAAACCTTCACTCAGACGTGTTTTTTCCGCCGCAAGCGGAAGACTTTCCGTCGATGTTGAGTTTGACCGAGTTGAAAGTCCACATCCCAAGAAGGGAGCAAGGATGCGCCAACTGTCTGGGGTTATTTGTTTGTCGGTTGGGCTCCTGGCGGGGATCGTGTGCGCTGGTGAACAGCCGGCTCCTCTACTGGAACGGACTCCTCAACCTACGAATGATCCGCTGGGATTACGCCTGGTGCGACTGTGCCGCGAGCATGTGTTGCAGCCGATGGCCCAGCACATTCGCCAGGAAATGGAGCGGCATTATTCGCCGCGGCACCTGGAACGCCTGCTGGCGGGTGGCGATGTGGAAACGCGTCGCGCCGCGGCGATGGGAATTGGCCTCATCGGCGATTCGTCCAGCCAGGTGGCGGTCGCCAGCGCGATGCATGATCCCGACCCGGAAGTCATCCGCCGTGCCGAGGCCGCCAGTTGGCAGGTTTGGATTCGGCTGGGAACCCCCGAACAGCAAGCTCGCTTGGTGCGCGTTCAGGAGCTGATCCGAGCTCAGGAATTGCAGGACGCCATCGCCCAGGTCAGCCTGCTGATTCAGACTTCGCCCGATTATGCCGAGGCTTGGAATCAACGGGCCCTGACCTACTATCACATGCAGCGGTATCGCGATGCGATTCCGGACTGCCATCGGGCCCTCGAACTGAATCCGCTCCATTTTGGGGCTTCCTCCGGGTTGGCTCAGTGCCATATGCGGCTGAATGAGTTCCCGCAGGCGCTGGATGCTTTCCAGATGACAGCCAAGCTGCATCCGACCATGCCGGGGCTGAAGGAACAGATTTCGGTCCTGACGAGTATGATCAAGACGCCGTAAGTTCGACCCCGGCCTTTCTTGGCGGGTGAACGGCACGGCGCTAGCCGCCGGTTTTCCCTCCAAACTGACTCGCAGAACCGGTGGCTAGCGCCATGCCGCTCACAAACCCTTGGTCCGGGGTTCGACCTGAGTGTCTGCTGTCGCCGAACCTCTTTGTCTGTAAAATGGTCTGACGCGGTAACATTCTGGGGTCGGGCGTTCAAATTTCAAAATTGGCCGGCTCGATGTCCCCGTATGGTCACGTCGGTTGAATGGCCAATTTTGAAATTTGAACGCCCGACCCCGGCTCCTCAACAATCCTCTTACATCAGCCCTACCCTATGCCCACTGCTCCCGAATCCAAACTGACTGTTGAACAAATTCGTCAACGCTTTGATGGCGAGGTCGAACGGTTTTCGAATCTTGAAACTGGCCAGACCGCGGTGATGGATGCGCCGCTGATGCTGGAACTGATGGCCCAGACTGTGGCCACCATTCATCCGCAAGGAACCTCAATTCTCGATCTGGGATGCGGTGCCGGCAATTATGCACTCAAGCTGCTGCAGTCGATGCCGAATGCGAACGTGACCCTGGTCGATCTGAGCAGTCAGATGCTGGCAAAGGCACTGGAACGAGTTCAGCCGCAGACTGCGGGAAAAGTCGTCGCTTTGCAAGGCGATCTGCGCGAAGTGGAACTGGGGACCGAGCAGTTCGATGTCGTCACGGCCGGGGCGACGTTGCATCATCTGCGTACCGATCCCGAATGGGTGCAGGTGTTTGAAAAGGTTTTCAAATCGTTGAAGCCGGGGGGATCGTTCTGGATCATTGATCTCATTGAGCAATCGACTCCCGAACTGCAGGCCATGATGTGGCGCCGGTGGGGTGAGTATTTGACCGGGATGCAGGGAGAGGCCTACCGCGAGAAAGTCTATGCGTATGTCGATGCCGAAGACACGCCACATGAGCTGATGTTTCAGCTCGATTTGCTGAAACAGGTGGGATTCCGGCACCGGGAGATCCTGCACAAAACCGCATGTTTTGCAGCGTTTGGCGGGATTAAGTAGACGCCCCCGTGGCCGACGCGGCTAGCGTCGGTGTTGCGCCGACGCTAGCCGCGTCGGCCACGAATCCCGGGGCTTA
>JAQGHS010000639.1 GCA_028291605.1 Planctomycetaceae bacterium
GTGGCGTAGAGCTTTCAGCAGCGAAGTCTTCCCCACACGACCGCGCCCGATCAGAAGCAAGCGGACTTCTCGCATCGGCTCTTCGCCTTCCAACTGCCGCGAGAAGTAAAAATCCAAAATCGCCTTCGGATCAGCCGGCAAGTTCGTTTCGTCCGACTGGGCAAATCTCGGCCCTAAAAGTTCGGTCGGCAATCCTAGAGCTTCGTTGCCATGTAAGGTCAACTCCCTGAGGAACTGCAGTTGCAGAAGACTTTTAGGAACTTCTGTTAGGGCGTTGTCTTCAATAGTTAGTCGTTGTAGCAGGCCTAGTTCACCAATCTCGGGTGGCAACACGCCGATTTGATTGGCACGAAGATCTAATGCTGTAAGCGAAGAAAGTCGACCGATTTCTGGTGGAAGTGAAACAAGAGCATTTGTATGAAGGGAGAGAGTCTTAAGTTCAGTAAGGTTTCCAATCGTCGGAGGCAACGCCGTAAGTGCGTTGCCGGCCAGATCAAGGTGGGTCAATGCTGTGAGTTGACAGATTTGCTGCTGCGGAAAGGCGAGACGGTTGGAATGAATCGAGAGGGTCACCAGCTTAGTGAGTTTTGAAATCTCGTCAGGCAGGATAGGGAGGTGGTTGTTGGCGATGTCGAGGGTTGAAAGCTCGGCAAGAAGCCCAATCTCTGGTGGCAAAGTCGAAAGTAAATTGGAACGAAGATAGAGCTCCGTTAGCCTGCTGAGAAATCCGATCTCAAGCGGTAGCGAGGAAAGCTCATTATAAGACAGGGAAAGCCATGTCAGGGCCGCGAGCTGTCCGATCTCTGGCGGCAGCGTCGTCAGTTGGTTCGAATCGAGGTTCAGCGTCGTCAGTGCGCCGAGTCGTCCAATTTCTGGCGGCAGCGTCGTAAGTCGGTTCGAATAGACAGTTAGCTCCGTTAGCCGGGCGAGCTGGCCAATCTCTGGTTGAAGCATCGCCATTTCGTTTGAATGTAGGTAGAGAGTCGTCAGCGTCGTGAGCTGGCCGATCTCCGTCGGCAGCGTCGCCAGACGGTTCGATGCGAGGTAGAGCGTCGTCAGCGCCTTGAGCTGGCCGATCTCTCGCGGCAGCGTCGACAATTGGTTCGAGTTGAGGCAAAGCTCCGTCAACGCAACGAGCTGGCCAACCTCAGGCGGCACCGTCGTCAATTGGTTTGAATAGAGATAGAGCAACTTCAGCGAGGTGAGATGGCCAATCTCCGGGGGCAGCGTCGTCAATTGGTTCGAATCGACAAATAGCGTTGACAGGGCGGTGAGCCGGCCGATCTCCGGGGGCAGCGTCGTCAGTCGGTTCGATGCGAGGTAGAGTTCCGTCAGCGCAGTGAGCTGGCCGATCTCCGGAGGCAACGCCGTCAGATGGTTTGAATTGACCGAAAGCTCTGTCAGTGCGGTGAGCTCTCCAATCTCCGGAGGCAGCGTTGTCAGCTGGTTGAAACCGGCCTTGAGTTCCTTGAGTGTCGTGAGCTTTCCTATTTCAGGTGGTAACGTGATGAGCCGGTTGTAACGAAGATTGAGGGTCACTAACGAGGTAAGCTGTTTAATCTCCGGCGGTAGTTTAACGAGCTCAAGTTCCATCAAATCGAGACTTTTTCCGCGAAGTCCCTTTTCCCGGCAGTCGTTGATGCGTCTTAGAGCTTCCGCATATCCTTGGACAGACTTATCGCTTTGCTGAGTCATGATTAAGACAAGCTCTTATATCCAAATCGGAATCTATCGCCCCGGAACGTGACATTCCGCAATCGGTCGTCATTAGAAACCCCGAGGCCGATTAGGTGACCCTCTGTTCGGCGTATGCGAATGGCGGATCCTCAGCATCGGCCTTCGCTCACCATACTAGCAGTTCATACACTGAACTTCAGCTCCGCCCTGTTTTTTGGGGCAGACTGACGAGCGGTCAACTTCAGCAAGGAACCGAAGATATGGCGTTCAGAGAAGGCATAGGCCAAAACTTTGTCGGACGATTGACTCTGGCTCTAACACGCGATGGTGGTACCAGTTGAGATAAGTCTCAGAGCAATTGTCGTCAGACTTGCCATCGAGCTTCTTACTACAGCGGAGCCGGTTCGGCCTCGAGCGCGTAGTCAGAGATCTTCTTGTGCAGGGTGTTGCGGTTGATTCCCAGACGGGTGGCGGCCTTGGTCTGGACTCCCTGGCACGATTTCAGGACTTGGCCGATCAGCTCTTTTTCCACGAGCGAGACGATTCGCTCGTGGAGGTTGGTGTCGGCGTCGTTGGACTGGGACATGCCCAGGGCGACGAGTTCGCTGCAGAGGGATTCGAGGCTCTTACTGCCTTGGCGGCCTCCGCGCAGGACGGCTCCGCCGCGGACATAGGCTGGCAGGAGATCCAGCGAGAGTGTGTTGTTCGTTGAGAGAACAATGGCCCGTTCAACGTAGTTCTGGAGCTCGCGGACGTTGCCCGGCCAGTTGTAATTCTGGAGGGCCGTCATGACTTCGCTCGGTACCGTCGGGACTGCGACCCGGTTGGCGGCGGCGTATTTGAAGCGGAAGAAATCGATGAGGAGCGGGAGGTCTTCGCGGCGTTCGCGGAGCGGAGGGAGGTAGATGGGGACGACGTTCAGGCGGTAATAGAGGTCCTCGCGGAACCGGCCTTCGGCAATTTCGTCGAGGAGGTCCCGGTTGGTGGCGGCGACGACTCGGCAGTCGACCTTGATCGTTTTCGTGTCGCCGACACGTTCGAATTCCTGCTCTTGCAGGACGCGGAGAAGTTTGACTTGCAGCTTGTAGCTGACAGAGTTGATTTCATCGAGGAAAATCGTGCCGCCGTGGGCCGCTTCGAAACGGCCGGTGCGGTTCTCGTGGGCGCTGGTGAACGCGCCTTTGGTATGACCGAAGAGCTCGCTTTCGAGGAGGCTCTCGCTAAGAGCTCCGCAGTTCACTCGGATGAAGGGACCGCTCGCTCGGGGGCTGAGTTCGTGCAGGGCACGGGCGATGAGTTCCTTGCCCGTGCCTGTCTCGCCGGTCAGCAGGACGGTGACGGCCGTAGGCGAGACTTTGCGCGTGACGCGATAGACGGCCCGCATGGCCTCGCTGCCGCCAATCAGCCCCGGAATCAACTGCGATTCCGCGTCAATGACAGCTTGCTGCTGCAAATCGTTCATGCTGAATCTGACTCTGCCAACGGATAATCGACCGCAGTCGAACGGTCTCCAGTCCCTCGCCCACACAACAGCAGTCCCGCGGCTCCGGGACAAGTTGAGCGTCTAGCTGTTGCCAGTCGAGTTGGCGACCTGCCGGTATTATAGGCGATATCTTGCCATCGACAACTGTTTCACGGTCCCTTCCACCTCCATTTCTCAATCTTAGGAATGCGTAAACGCTCAGCATTGTGCACAACAACAAGGCATTCCGCCTAAATTGTGAACGCCGCTTAGGCAGTCTTCATCTTGTCTCGTTAATAAATGCTTCGGAAGAGCCTGCCGTTACTTGACCGGAATGCGTGAGGGAACTCTTTGCCGTTTTGTCTTCTCTGATCAGATACCCCAATCGTATTAAGCCATCAAAACGCGATGGCATGACTCGCTAATACAAGCTCAAAGCGCCAGAGAGTGCATCCCGCATCCTGACATTGGGCAGAATACACTCGCTGGCGCTTCGAGCTTGTATCCTGGCCCTGCGGCGGATGTCCCCATGAAACGACAAAGCCCACGGAATTGAGTCCGTGGGCTTTGCAGATCGGAAGTGGTTTGAAATCGGTCGCCGCAGTGAGCGGCTTTCGATGTCAACGACTCGTTCGACGAATGTTACTTCTTGTGGGCGTCGTGACAAGTTTTGCTGGCCACTGCCTTTTTGAAGGCTTCCTTGTCGTCAGCCTTCACGGCCTTGACGAGGGCTTCAGACTTGGCAGTCCATTCCTTCTCGTCACCCTTGGGGGCCATATTCTTGGCCAGGGCCTCATAGGCGGAGATCAGCTTTTCCTTGTCTTCCTTGGAGGCTTTGCCTTCCAGGAACTTCTCGTGCAGCTTTTCCTTGTGGAGCTTCATGACTTCTTTGATGGTGTACTTGGGCTTGTCTTTGTCTTCAGCGACCGAGACAGCGACCATCCAACTGGCGACGAGAGTCACGACGACAGCACTGACGAACACGTTTCGATTCATAGACCACCCTTTTCAACATGATGACGCTTCCAGAAGCGGGAAGCCCGGACAGGAGGAGACCGTATCCTACTGTTCTGACGATCTGCGCGGCTTACCGAACGGATCAGCCGTTACAGATCTGTCGCCATTATCACCCGCGCCGTGGCTGGGCGCCAAGTCTGGCGCCCAAGTCTTCACGCGCAATCAAAAATGCACTGCTCCCGTCGCAGCAGTACTCCGAGGCAGGAGGGTCGCCCCAAATGAACAGGCAAAACGTTCTACAAAGGTTCTAATTCGGCCGCGCGCTGATCCGTTGGCGCCGGTTGAGTTCCGTCGTCGTCTGCCCCGTGGCAGTTGATCCCAGTTCCAGATAGCCCCAGGCCAGTTGTTGCCGATCGGCCCGCAGACGAAAGTCTTCCAGCATGGCGGAGATATCCGGCTCGGGAATCTGGTTATACAACTGCTTGCCAGACTGGCGCACGATCAAAGCTTTTTCAAAGCTGATAATCTCGGGGTGCAGCCAGATTCCATGCCATTTCGCGCTGCATTCAATATTGATCACGTTGGCGCCTGAAGCACGCTTCGCAGAAGCCCTCAAGACGAGCGGCCGCGGAGTTCCCTTCTGCTCTTTGGGCCAGCCGACGACCCCGAATTTCGGTGGGAAGTTCGCGAAAGTCCACCACCAGAAATGGTTGTCGGTGGTCCGACCCGTCTTGACCTCAATCTCCAACGGCGGCTTGGCCCGACGCTGGCGTGACATCCAGTCAAACAGGCGCACGTCTTCCGATTGGTAACTTTCATAGCCCCGACCGACAAATACGGCGTAAATGACCGGAAAACCCTTCCGCATCATGTCATCCAGGTCCTGCGCATTCTTCTCGACACCGGACCGATCGAGTTGCCCGGCGATCAGGAATTGCGGCAGAGACTTGGCATTCTCACGATAGAAATGAGTCGAGCGATCGAGCATCGCGGTGATCGGCATGATTCCCGCGAAGATGTCGGGGTGAGAATACCCAATGTCCAGCACGGCATCGGCACCCAGTCCATGTCCACCTAGAAAAATGCGGTCCGAGTTCACGCTGAACCGGCGACGAACATCCTTGACAGTTTCCAAAACGGCTCGATGGGCCGTGAGGCCGTAGTCGTAATTCTGCTGTTTGGCATCGGCAAATGTGGGCGCCACCACGATATAGCCATAGCGCTGAGCCTGTCGCGCCCACCATCTGGTTTCTTTTTCCGGTGTCATCCCTGCCGCATGCATGACCACGATGACGGGATACTGCCGGCCAGCGTGATATTCGGGCGGCAGGAGCGCGGTGTAATGCACCTCGGGATCGGCATCGGTCCGCCGCGGAATGTCGACAGTGAACGGCATCTCGGAAGATTGGAGCGGAGTGTCAAGCAGCGGTGGCAGCAACGGGATCAGCTTCGCAATTTGACGATGTCCCACTCCCTCAACCTGTTGCAGTTTCTCGACAATAGCCGTCCGTTCGGTCGGATTGTCGGCCCGAAAATATTCCATCAGCAGCCCGCGAGCCTGCCAGAGGCGCAGGGCATTTTTTAAATCGGTCTGCGCCTGGTCCGCGCCGAGCACCCAGCCGGACATGGCCAGTGCCAGTTTCTCTGATGGCTTCCGATCTTCAACGTCAGCCAGTTCTAGAAACGGAGCCAACCGGTCCACGGTATCTGGGTGCAAGCTTTCGCTGATCGCGATGCGAATCGGAGCGACTTCGGCAGCTTCTTCCTTGGACAATTTCGCCTGCAACTGCCCGAGAAGTTGGCGGGCGTCTTCCATCTTGACCCGCTCTTCATCGACCTTGGTGATCGCCTGCCGCAGCGTTTGCAGAGTGCCGGGCCGGATGTCGGGAATGTTCAGCGACAGAAACTTCTTGGCCGTCTCATACGCAAACTTGTACTGCCCGGCTTCACGTCGCTCCTGAAGCATGTCCACGGCCTGGTTAGCCAGAATGTTCTTCAGTTGCAGGGACAGTTCTTCGACATTCTTGGCCTCATCCGGGTAATCGACACGGATACTGTCGAGTTCTTTCTGGGCCAACCCATAGAACTCGCCATCCAGATAGAAGCGGGCAATCGCAAAACGCTCGTCCGGTTTATCTTTCTTGATGGCGCGATGCAGCATCGCGTCGAGTGTCGCCGGGGGAATGGAACTGGTTGGCAATCCAAATTCCCACAGGTATTTCATCGCCGTCACTTTGACGTATTTCGGATTGAGTTCGGCGATCTCCTGCATCACATCGACTTTGGTACCTTCGGAGAAATACCTCACCATGCGATGTCCGAATTCATCCCAGGGCTGCTCTTCAATCTGGCCGGCCACCTGTTCAATTCTGCGATGTTTGCCACGATTCTCGACGGGCAGCTTGAAAACTTCCGCCGGCCGCAGATTGGCGTCCAGGTTGGTATCCTTCACCCAC
>JAQGHS010000656.1 GCA_028291605.1 Planctomycetaceae bacterium
CCAGGGACCAGCCCCGTGACGGGCGGGCCATCAGGCGAGTAGCCCACAATGAGGCCGACATTGTTGATCGACGTGGCGATGCCGCGCGTCCAGCCGAAAACGGGATCCAGATTCAGTAGTTCAGCGCGGCCAGGCGACCAGACGGCTGCGTAGCCTGTGTTGGGGTTTTGCCCCTGGGCGAAGCCGGCTGAACCGACGATTACGCCGGCTTTGTTGATCGCAGAGGGCTCGAATGTCTGCCCGGTGCGCTGCACGAAATCGAGAACGCCCGTGCCGGGATAGACGGCGAAGTTGTGACCCGCGGCGACACCGTTGTCGCTGAGGAGCCACGCGTAGCAGCTCAGGGGCAGGCAGATATCAGTGATCGTGTACTCAGTGCGGGAAGGGGGGGCTGGCGTCTGCACGAGAATTGCGAGGCGAGAATCATTCGGACCGATGGTGGCAATGTCCAGTTTGCCGTCGTTGTTGAAGTCGGCCAGATTGAGCGTGCCCCCATAGGCGGACAGACTCGTGGAAGAGAAGAGTGTGAGATCACCGGTGCTGTCAGCCAGAGCATAGACCAGCGCTGAGCGGTCGGTCGTGAGAGCCAGGTCGGTCCTGCCATCACCGTTGAGGTCCGCAGCAACCAACTTTCGAACTGTACCAGTGGATAGCCGCGGCCCAGTTGTGAATGCGCCCGTGCCGTCTCCGAGCAGGATGGTGCTGCTGGCTGCCGAATTCGAGCCGGTGCCGACAGCGATATCGGTATTCCCGTCGCCGTTGAAATCGCCTGCAGCGACAGCGTATGAATCGAAGCCGGTGGGGACCTTGCGGATAGTGAACCCGCCGGTGCCGTCGCCGAGCAGGAGCGTAACGTTTTGATCGTAATAGGTGACGGCAGCCACATCGGGGTGGCCGTCATTGTTGAAATCGCCGGCGGTCATGTCATTCGCCTCCACGCAGGCTGCGCACACAACCGAGACCGGGGCGAGCCCGCCAGCGCCATCGCCGAGCAGAACACCCACACCGGGGGACCCGCCAACCAGCAGGTCGAGATTGCCGTCGCCGTTGACATCCAGGGCGAGGACGGCGCTCAGTATCTGAACGATGTGCGGTGGAGCGAGAAAAGGAAAAACTGGGGATACCTGAAAGTGGCCGGCTCCGTCCCCCGTCAGAATCTGGACTCCATCTTCGCAAAGAGCCGCGATGTCGGGCTTGCCATCATTGTTGAAGTCAGCGGCGGTCAAGGCTCCGATAAACGGGCAAACATTGGTCGCCATGGGCGCTCCAAAGCTGCCGTTGCCGGTCCCTGGCAAAACGTTTACTTTACCTGGAGAGCAGACCGAGTCGAGCAGGGTACACCAACTGGTCACCGCTACGTCAGCGTTGCCATCAAGATTAAAGTCGGCTGTTGCCAGGCCGCGCGGCTCATTGAAAGGAAAGAGTGTTTGTGTTGCAGTAATGGCGGGCGAAGGGTGGCCGACCGGGAACAAGGCGACATTGGAAATTGAGCTTCGGGGCGTCCCAGGACTGGTGACCGTCACGATGGCGGTATGCGCGGTAGCAAGAGCGCTGGCGGGGAGCGTGATGGTGAGCCGCCCGGCGCTGAGCAGGGTGGGCGTGAAGCTTTGACTATCTACCTGGACCATGACACCCGCCCCGAGATTCGCACCGTGAATGGTAAGGAGCAGAGGGCCGGTTCCGGGGCTGGCCGAAGGCGGCGAGAGGATGTCTATAAGGGGGGTGGCCGCCCGGGAACTAGTGGCCTGGAGCACCCCGACGATGACGATCAGGAGGTTTCGCATATGAGCCTCGTCGTGTCCACGGTCGGAGCGCGCGCGACAGGGTCGCGCAGGTTATAGGTGAGTCACCGCGGCCCTCTCGCGACGTTCGATTCGATTCCGACCAACCTACAAGATTCCCGAAGAACCAGTCTGTTTCACCTTACGACGCAATCGTTCTTCGGACTCCGCATCTTTCGCACGTGAGTGTCGATCCGGGTCCGACCACCCGCATGGCGTAGTTGCAATGGCGAGCGGGTAGTTCGTGAGCGCCTGCACCGGACGGGTTTCTACTGCCTTTGCAGCTTCGCCCTCCTCCGCGGTCCCCACCGCACGCAAGCTTTCCCCAATGAGCAGTAACGAACTTATAGTTGTTGCTGGAGGAGTCCAGATGAGACGTACCTGGCAAAAGGTGTGGTTTGCGGCGCTTGCGATTTCTTCATTTTTTCCGCCGTCGGTCGGCGCAACTGAGTACTCCGTTAGGCTTCCTTGCGGTGAGATCCATTGCCTCGCGACCACGATGAACGACAGCGGCGAGGTAGCGGGTTTTCCAGCCCGGGGGACCAATCTTCGCTGTCTATCGAGGGACCGGAATGGTTTATATAGATACACGAGGCATTGCGGCTGCAATGAACAAGTCGGGCGTCGTGGTCGGTTCCGACTCGGCCAACCGAGCGTTCGCCTTTGTTCCCCGGACATCGATGTTGCTCAATCTCAATCCCGTGTTCGGGTGGACGTCGGGCACAGCTTATTCAATCAACGACGAAGGCTATATCCTTGGCTCGGGAGACAAGCTTGTCGATTTCGGGACCGCGGGTCTGAACAGTGCAGTACCCCGGAAGATCAGCAACTCTTGCCAGATCGTCGGAACGTATGTCGACCCGGAAACGAACACCCAGGGCAGTTACCTGTACACTCCGGGGCAACCGGTTGTCGCCTTACAGAGCATTCGATCGTCAAGGACGTTCTCCCTGCATCACACCCTGATGCTGACGGATCTCTCCGAGAATGAACTGGCGAGCGTGGAAACAAATCATTTCGATCACGCCAAATTCCACATTACGCGCCGGGGCGAGGAAGTCGCGACGGCCCGCCAAAAGTGTCATCTTCCCCTTCTGCCGTCTCCACGCTATAAGTAACAGTCATCGCGACCCAGCGCTTTGAGACCGTTGCCACAACGTCCATTTTGGTCCTTGCCGTGGTGTTGGCAATTGACCTACGGAAGATGCGGAGACCCCAGAGGCAAGTGACTGACATATCCGAAACCACCGAATGTGGGACATTCGTCCACCGCACCAGCACCGCCAGGCGGCAGCGGCTGGGCAGCAGCCACTGAAAGGGCGCGCAGGCCACGCGCTGCTCATCCTGCCGGGATGTTCACCCTTGGTGAGGCGTCCCCCACCGGATTGAACCTGTTGTCTCGGCTACCGGCCGATCCGGAAGCTTCGCACGTCCCCCCACAGCCCGACCGCCTGTAGTAACCAGACCAGAACCGCCACCACCACGACGACGTTCAAGATGGTCTTGATGCTCGATGCCATCGGGATGAAGCGATTGATCGCCCAGAGGAGCATGCCAACCACGACCAGCGTAACCACGATATTTATCAAAGGCATGTTGTATTTTCGATTACGTACAGGCAATTCGGTGCCCGTTTAGGTGACACGTCTGTTTGAGGGTGAGGGTGCGGGAGCGCGACTTCCCGTGGCCCTCGACCTGCATAGATGTGTTCGAGGTTACACTTGATGAAAAATCGGTCATTGAGGATTCTCGTTCTCACCTTTGCGCTGGCCGCAATCGGCTGGGGCGACACGCTGGTCCTTCGCAACGGCGCACATATAGCTGGCAAATTCGTGTCCGGTCAGGACACCACGATCACGTTCGCGATAGAAGGCGGGCGGAATCGAAAGTTCAATGTAAACCAGGTTGCGAGAGTGGATTTCAACCAAGCCGGGGAAACCGTTGACCGCTTCAATTCCGACAACTACGGTGACGAT
>JAQGHS010000705.1 GCA_028291605.1 Planctomycetaceae bacterium
TCAGGCTTGGCGCCCGAATCCATATTACGCGTGGCCGATCTGGAGCTCAACTTGCTGACTCGCGATGTCACGCGTGACGGGCAGAAGATTGACCTGACGCAGCGGCAGTTTGAGCTTCTCGCTTGTCTTGTACGGCACTCTGGCGCGGTCGTTTCTCGCGAGATGATTGCTCGTGAAGTTTGGGAGGAAGCCACCGCGACTTGGACGAACGTGATTGAAGTTCAAGTCAATCATCTGCGACGCAAGATTGAACGACCGGGATGGTCGCCCCTACTGCACACGATCCGCGGGGAAGGCTATCTGCTGGGAGCGCGGTCATGAGACGACTGAATGTCCGTTGGCGGCTGACATTGTGGTACGGTGCCGTCTTGACCGCGATCGTGATCGGCTTTGGAATCTGCGTCTATGTCATGATGGCCCGGCATCTGATGGTGCGGACCGACTTCGAGCTCGACGAAGAATTGCAGGAATTGCTGGTCGAAGTCGGACTCGCAAAAGATGAGGCGATGCTGCAGGAGCAGTTGCGAGCTCGGTTCTATCATCATATGGCCTTCAACTTTCAGGTTTCTCGGCTGGATGGCAAGTTGCTGTTTCGCAGCGCCGGATTGGAAGGACGAGGGGATCTGATTCCGTACCGTGGATTGCCGGTGTCGAATGCCGCGAGTTACCGCGAGACCTATCACCTTCCGCAACTGGGAATGATGCGAGTTGCCAGCCGCATCGCAAAAGGGCCACGGTTGCACGTGCTGACACAAGCCACCATGTCGCTGCTGGAGAATGAACGCGAGTTGTGGGCATTACTGATGACGTTGTTCGTTGCAGCTCCTTTGGCAATCATCGCCGCGGTTGCGGGAGGGAGCTTTCTGGCCTGGCATGCCATGGAGCCCGTCCACCGGATGGCGGCGACAGCGGCGTTAATTTCGGGCTCGCGCCTGACGACGCGGATTGAAATTGAAAACCCGGACGACGAGTTGGGAAACCTCGCCGCGACCTTGAATTCCATGATGGATCGGCTGGAGCAAGCCGTCGAAGAGTTGCGCCGATTTACGGCCGATGCGGCTCATGAGTTGCGAACTCCCTTGGCCGTGTTACAAACGGAAGTGGAAATTGCCCTGAGAACCCCGCGCGTTGCGGAAGAATACCGCCGAGTGCTGGAAGTCACCTGGGGAGAGTCCAAACGGCTGACTCGGCTGACCGATCAACTGTTGCAGTTGTCGCGGCACGATAGTGGCTTGCAGCCCAGGCGGTTAGATGAGGTGCCATTTGACGCCCTGATTGCGGACATCGTGGATCAATTGCGCGTCCTGGCAGAAAAAAAGGGGGTGGCGCTGGAAGTCGGCCCATTGCACGAATGGCTGGTGACGGGAGACGACATTCAGCTTGGGCAACTGTTGTTTAATTTGCTCGACAACGCGATCAAGTTCACTCCTGCCGGCGGACGCGTGACGGTGCGGGGACAGGAACGGTCCGGGCATGTCGTAGTGACGATCTCCGATACGGGCATCGGCATCCCTGTCGAGGATTTGCCGTTTCTGGGTCGGCGGTTCTATCGGGCGGATAAATCTCGTAATGAGAAAACGGGTGGCACAGGTTTGGGACTGGCGATTTCGATGGCGATTGTTGAAGCTCATGGGGGAACGCTCACCATTGAGAGCGAAGTTCAAGTGGGAACGACGGTCCGGATCAGTTTGCCGTTGAAGGTAGCAAGTGCCGGATCGATGTAGTTATCCGCCTATCAGCCGCTGGGCGCTAGCCCACGGTTCGGAATAACGGTCGGCTCCATGGACCCGCAGAACCGGACGCTAAAGCGTGCCGGCTGATTGACTCAATAACCAGCTCACACAGCTTATTCATGCGGCGTCACTTTGCGGTATACTCGACGAGTCAAGATGTTGCATTGAGCTATCAACATGTAAGGGCGTGTTCGCGTGGATCAAACAGAAGTACTTTCAAATCGGGTCACCGAGCTGGAAATCCGCTGCATGCAGTTGCAGCAGGAGTTCGACGCGTTAAATGATGTAGTCCTGGGGCAACAGCGAGAATTATTCGCCTGGCGCGCGGCATTCGCGCGGTTTGAAACTCGTTTGGACAATCTTGCAGATCCCGAACCTCCCCGCGACCCGCTGGCTGAACAGCCTCCACATTATTAGCATGGTAGGCAGATCGGTCTTCGCAGATCGAGGACCCCATTCGTTGCGGTCCAGCTGCGAGAGATCGCCGGCTGGTCATGATGACCTGCGGTCTGGCGGTTGTGGTGGGGTCAGGAGGCCCGGCCACAGTGAATCATCTCTAAGTCATGGACGGTTGCATGAGCCAGGAACCACGGCCCTACTATCCCGGCCTGGATGGCGTTCTCGCTGGGGAGACGGCCATCTCCACCATCGAGGGCGGACTTCAATATTACGGATACGCCGTTCGCGACCTGGCGGAAGATGCCACGTTTGAGGAAGTTGCGCATCTGCTGCTGCGAGGCCGTTTGCCGTCCGAAGAGGAACTCGCGGACTTCGAGGCCATTCTGGTCGAAGCTAGTATGGTGCCGGACGAAGTCATCAATTTCATGTCGACCATTCCGCTGCACGTCAATGAAATGGATGTGTTGCGGACCACGGTCAGTGCGCTGGCCCATTGGGATGAAGATCCTTCCGGAACCTCGAACGTCACTAAGGCCGAGCGGCTGCTCGGACAGATTCCGATTCTGATCGCGGCCCGCTACCGCCAGCGGATGGGGTTGCGAGTGCTCCAACCGCAGCCGGATCTCAGCGTGGCCGCCAATTTGCTGTATTTGATCACCGGTGACGAACCGTCTCCGACTCAAGAACGGGCGATGGATGTTTCGTTAATTCTCTACGCCGAGCATGAGTTCAACGCCTCCACATTCACGGCCCGAGTCGTGACGTCCACGCTTTCGGACCTGCATTCGGCCGTGGTCGCTGCCATTGGGGCTCTGAAGGGGCCCTTGCACGGTGGTGCCAATGAGCAAGTGCTGAGGCAACTACAAGAGATCGGTTCACCCAACAATGCCGAAGCCTGGTTTCGGGACATGGTTGGCGATAAGCGACGCTTGATGGGATTCGGTCACCGCGTCTATAAGGAAGGTGACCCGCGAGCCTATGTGCTGAAGGATTACTGCGTCCGCCTGGCCGAAGAACGTGGTCAGATGGAACTGGAACGCACCGCCGAGATCATCGAACGGCTGGCCCGCGATACGAAGGGACTCTATCCCAATCTCGATTGGCCCAGTGCCCGGCTGTATCACTACCTGGGATTGGACGTCGATCTCTTTACGCCCCTGTTTGTCGCCAGTCGCGTCTCGGGCTGGTGTGCGCACATCATCGAGCAATCCCAGCACAACCGCCTGATTCGTCCGCGAGCCCGATACATCGGTCAGACCGGATTAACGTTCGAACCGCTGAGCGAACGCGAGAGTGCGGAGTAATTCGCGCGAGCATGTTCCAAGCCAGGTGATCCGGACAGCGTGGGACCTTTTGCCCCGCCCTCACTATCGGTCAGGGGGCCTCACGACCTCCGAGTCACTTGGTCTATGGGAGGTTTCGCAGATACCTCGCCACCGCATCATGCCACGGTGGCATGTGCCCGTGCAACACGCCGGCGGCCTTGTCGCAATTCAACAAGGAATTAGCTGGTCGTCGTGCCTTTGCTCCAAATTCGGCGGTCGAAATCGCTTCGATGGTGGCGTTCACATTCGCGATCTCAAAGATTTCGCGGGTGAAGTCGTACCATGTCGTTTGCCCGCGGTTCGTCAGATGATAGAGGCCAAACGCCTCAGTCTGGATCAAGTCAACCAACGCCTCCGCAAGATCCGCAGCCGAAGTGGGAGTGCAGTATTGGTCATCCACTACTCGGACATGGCCACGTTCGCGACCTAGCCGCAGGATCGTCTTGACGAAATTACCTTTGCCCACTGCTTCCGCGTGACCGTATAGACCACACGTTCGAACCACATAGTGCTGAGGACACAGGCTCCGCACAAAGTACTCACCGGCGAGCTTTGACAGCCCGTACGCGCCCAGTGGGCCAGGAGTATCCGTTTCGCTGTACGGAGCGTCTCTGGCATCCAGCCCAAACACATAGTCGGAGCTGATATGCAGCAGCGGGATTTCTCGACCAGCGCAGGCCAGAGCCAGAGTTCTTGGCCCCAGTGCGTTGACCGCAAAGGCGACATCCGGTTCGTATTCTGCCTTATCAACCCAGTTGTAGGCCGCAGCGTTGATCACTATTGAGGGACCGGTGGCGCTCAATACAGCGTGAATGCTGGTTGGATCTGTAATCTCGATTTGATCGTGGCGGATTTCGATGGCTCGGCCATCAAACAAGCGACGGAATTCCGAGCCCAGTTGCCCACTGGCGCCGATAATCGCGACCTCGTAGCTTTTAAACATCCGATCCATCTTATCAGTGGTTCATGATTGGAATTGGAATTGGAAGCTGGTGATGCCGCATCGAAGCCCAACGTCTGATCATCATGCCAAGATCGGAACGACCTGGCGTTGTAACTCGCCCCCGGTAACATGAACCTTCTTATCGGCATCGACGAACACGTTGATCTCAGAACGAACTCCGAATTCCGGCAGGTAGATTCCTGGTTCCACCGAAAAGCAGGTGCGTGGCAGAATTCGACGTTGTTCGTGCGTCTCGAGGTTGTCCATGTTCGCACCGTTGCCATGGGTCTCCTGGCCGATACTATGTCCGGTGCGATGGACAAAAGCGTGGCCGTAACCTGCCGCGGTGATGACATCGCGCGCGGCTTGGTCGACTTGCCAGCCTTCCAGATTTTTGCCGGTCGCGAAGGCCTCGCGAACGCATTCAATCGCCGCATCCCGGGCTTGGGCGACGATCTGAAAAATGGTCTCGTATTTTTCAGGAACCGTCTGTCCGATAAATCCGACTCGGGTGAGATCACTATAAACGGCTCGGGGTTGATCGAGTTTCGCCCACAGGTCGACCAGCACAAAGTCGCCGGCTTTCAACGGTGTCTCACCGGTCTCATAATGCGGATCACCACTATGCGGACCAACGCCGACGATCGGAGGATGATAGGTGGTCATGCCATGCTCGGCAAAATGCCGCATGATCTCATCTTGCACATCGCGTTCGGTGATGGATGTTTCCGAACGAATTCGGTCCGCAATGAACTTCCATGCGCGGGAATAGGCGGAGTCTGTATGCTTTGCCGCTTCCAGATGACTGGCCCACTGAGCATCATCCCAGGTGGCTTCGAACAGTTGTATCAGATCGCCAGAAGGAATGGGTTCCGCACCACAGGCACGGACGAGTTCTACAGTCCCGGCATCGACCTTGGAGATATACGGGTTGGCGTTGCGCGGCGAGTACTCCATCGCGACTCGCGATTGGCCATTGACCAGATTCTGCACGCCAGCTTCCAACTCTTGCCAGGTGAGGTACACGGTCTTGTCACCCGGCAGATGATCGAGTGCCCCCTGCTCGATCCGGTGCACCAGTTTGCGAGGCGTTCCTTTGGCAGGAATGTAGTAAAAGAACCGCCGCGAGCCAATGGGTTGTTCGCCGAGGTCCAGGATGCGGCGCGCGAGAATGTTACTGCCGCGAAAGTCGTACAGCAGCCAGCCATCGAGTTGAAAGTTTTTTAAGGCCAGTTGGATGGCGGACAAATCAAACATGGATGATGTCTCAGGCGAGTGAGGGAAGGCCGCACGATTGCGAATCGCGATATGATAATCGATGCGCCAGTTCAATCGAAGAGATCCGTCGCGCGATCTGAAATTCGATACCATCGCCAGCGATGCATTTCATCCACAGATTTCGCAGATGACGCAGATGAAGAAAGGCATTTTTCTGCGTTATCTGCGAAATCTGTGGATAGTATTTCCTGCCGGGACGACGAGCGACCGTTTATTGATTTTGCGTCTCCCTACTTGCAACAGAACCAGCGTCGTGTCTGCACCCAACAATCGTGGGAGCATTCCTTCGTCCCCTGCCACGCTCGGCCGTACCATGTTTCGCTGACAACCGCGGGTGGATCGGGTGGCTCGGGCAGATTGTGGGTGGTTCCCGTCTGGTAGACGTTGTAATTGGTCAGGCTGGTGACGAGGTCTGCGGGGGAGACTCGCGTCGGATTGCTGGACTGCAGATGTTGGCTGGCAATGAGCGCATCGGTCAGGTATTCGGAACAATGCAAGCCCTGACAGCGGCGTCCGGTCGCAAAGTGTTTGACGTCATACGGTCGCCCAATTTGTGCTTGCAGATGCTTTTCGAAGGCCGCGGCCTGGGTCTCGGAAAAGGGCTTCGTTGGATGCAATAATTGGACATCGCTCGGCCTTTGTGACATCAAGTAATCCGCCAATGGCAGTACGCGGACCCCGGTTTGTGGAACAGTGTCATACACCATCGGCTGGCCATTCTTGATGACGACTGCGGCCACATGCGTATGATTACTGAAAGAATAGGCCCGCACGGCGAGGCAGTCACCCTGCGATGCGAGAATCGAACCGGTCTGGACGGACTTGGCGATTTCTTGGACCGTCGCGGCTGGTAACGGAGACTGTCCGGCCGACGGATCGCCCAGTAAGGCCAAGGTGAGGAGCACGAATTTCATTGAAAGTACCCTGTTCGAGAGAGCCGTATTGAAAAGAGGGGAGGCGATACGGGTTTCAGATTCAATTTGACAGACAACTTCGTCAACGGAAACGGAGCGAACCGCGATTTGGATCATCGAAATAACGATGTAGCCGCGTTCGCCAGAACGTGGGGCGATTTACCTTGGATTCCCACGCTCTGGCGAGCGTGGCTACATCACAACTCAGGAATCATTCGAACCGCCGAGTTTCCCCGACAACTCGACTCGCCAGTGTTTCAATGTCAAAATAGAAAGCGGCGATGAATCACCGCAGCCCAAATTTGTCTCAGGAAAATGTTTCGATGTCAGAATCCGCCGCAGTTTCGCCGCAGTTCCGAGTTCGCGTGACGAAGGATCATCTCGTCTTCAGTGCGGCTCATTTCATTACGTTCAACGGCAACATCTGCGAGCGTCTCCATGGTCACAATTGGCGGACGGCCGTTGAGGTCTCCGGACCGCTCGATGAGAACCAGTATGTGTTCGATTTCATTGCATTGCGAGATGCCTTGCAGAAAATCGTATTGGAACTCGACCATCACATGTTGTTGCCAACCCAGCATCCGGCAATACATGTCACCAGCACCGACCGCGAAGTCGAAGTGCGATTCGAGGACCGACGCTGGGTCTTTCCCCGCGAAGATTGCGTATTGCTACCCGTGGCAAATACGACGGCCGAGCGGATCGCAGAGTGGATCGCACATCGCCTGCGAGACGCGATCAAGCCGCATCACACGCATCCGTTGACCGGATTACGTGTCGAAGTCGAAGAGAACTTCGGCCAATGGGCGATTGTGGAAATGCCGTGGTAAACCTGTAGCCACGTTACATCGCTATTTCAGCGCCTCCAACGCACGTTGCCAATACTGCGCGGACTCATCCAGTTTCTGCGTCTTCGCAAACTCGACCATTCCTGCGAGGTGCTTCTGAGGTTCGACATTGCAGTACCACCAGACTTTGGGCTGACATTCGGCGCAAAAATGAAGCCAACCGCGGTCACTTTCTTCCAGGCTATTGCTGCCGTTCATTCCGCACTGCCATGCTGTGCAATGAGAGATTCCCAGCATGTGCCCCGTTTCGTGCAGTGCTGTACCCAGCGTACGCGCCTCGCACAGTTGAAAGGCCTCGGGGCTCTCGTCCGGATTGCCGAAACGCTTGATCGACCATACGCCAACTCGCTCCGACAACGATGCCTGACCGAACACATAGTTCCAGCCCTTCCCCGGCCAGAGATCTTCTGCCGACAACGCCAGCACCGCCAGAGCATCACTAGGGCGCTTTGGTTTGAGTACCTTATCGAGTATATAGGTAGTGAGGATCTGGGTCTCACGAGTGTCGTCATTGATCCGCTGAGCATCTTGCGGAATGGCTTCGAGCCCAATCGAGGGAAGCATCTTAACGGGACGGCTATAGAACAGGCCGAGGCACCGGGCCGTGGTCGCGACGATTACCTGTTGAGTCTTTCCAAAGTCTCCGATGGGCTGAATGTAGAGTGTCGTCAATTCACCAGGTGCAGGTGACGGACGGCGCACAAGATATTGCTCAAAGGTCTGGCCGTCCTCTTTGTGTTCCGCCAACCAATCGCCCGGTTGCGGTTTGCCGAGTGGTGTTTGCAACGGTCGCAGACGTTTTACCGTGTCCTTCAATCGTTCGACGGTGTTGATGGATCGCGCGGCAGCCGGTTTGGCTTCTATTGGAGCGACCTTCGGCTTCAACGATGCCCACAACGCAGCGCCTGTGATCATTCCGGCCAGCGCGATGAACCCAGCGTAGCGAGTCAAAGTGGTGTCTCCCGAGTAAGATGTGTTGTTCACTGATTGTCGCATCTGAGCGAGTAAATCCTAGAGCAACCTATCTTGCAATTTAGGCGTGCCCATTCGTGATTCGAGTCGATGGGAGGGTGAGGCTCCCGCCGAACCGGCATAGTTTGGTGAGGACCGAATGACGCTTGCGGTTCGGCGGGCGCTTCACCCTCCCAGAGCGTCAAAATACCCTTCACGGCGTAGCCTGTGAACGCTATTTCGTACGGTGATCCGCTGGAAACGACAGCCTGGGATCAGACAGATCCAGACGATACAGGATCTGGTTGTAGTCGTAACGCGGAGTCTGCACGTCGTTCCCCGAGAAGGAATGCGTGTAGGTTCCCTCGAAATAAATCACGCGGCCTCCCTCCTGGTCGAAATACGGATGCTGCTTCGGGTTGTAAAAGGAATAGCGATCATGGGTGGCCACTTTGACCGCAATGGTCCAGGGCCCCAAATGAGTATCTGCCTCCGAATACCACATTTCTCCCAATTGTGATGTGCCGCCGAGTTGGACAAACAGCATTATCCAGCGCTTCCGGAAGGCATTCCAATTCACACTTCCCGTATGAGCCAGAATCGCCTTTCCTGAATCTCGATCACGCAGTTGCAAGAGGGCCTCCGATGACTTCAGAACTCCAGACTCAATGAGCTTTAGTTGTTCGCCTGGGCCGACCGTAGGCGTCTGCCGTTTCCAGGCGTAAAGAACTTTTCCCGCAGCGTCACGGTCGATCTGCGGCTTCTCGAGGCTGCTTCCCGTTTTTAGGCACGTATAAGCCTCGTACTGAGAAGGATCACGAAAGGCCGCCGGAGTCGCCGGCACTCGGACCAGCGGATAGGGGGTGCAGAAATAAACATAATCCGTGTCGTCAGTGCGTACGGTCAGTGTCTGGCCTTCGGGATAGAGCACCGGCAATGGATCGAACGTGGCCATGTTCTCGAATTCGGAGGTCCGATCATTGAACCGCGCGACTCCGCGAGCATACACCTTGAGGGGTGGCTCGACCTTGCAATATCCGGTCCATAGTTCCGGTTGTCCCTCGGCGTTTTTTAGTACGGTCATTCCAAAGATCCAGGTCGGACCATTGCCGGGCATCTTGGCCGTCGGCTTGGAAAAGCCATCCTGAGCTTTGAAATACTCCAGATTGATGCCGTGAGCCGGATCCAGACCGCCGTCTGCTGGCAGTTTCGAAGTCGCACCCGGAACGTGGAAATTTCCTAGCGGATAACTGGGCCGATTGGTGTCGCCCCAGAACCAATAAAGCCG
>JAQGHS010000483.1 GCA_028291605.1 Planctomycetaceae bacterium
ATGCGACGTAATTTCGCATCGTGATCGAAAGCTAGCGCACGTCAGCTTCCAGCACAGCGGGACAAAGCGACTATTTTTCGTCCCTGGCTACCCCAGTTCGGGGGGCAGCGGCGCGATGGACCGGCGCCCCGAACGAGGAATGCCCCGGCGAGGTATCGCCGGGGCATTCGGAACACTGGTGGACCTAAGGCGACAGCTTTCGAACTTGACCCGGGATCTGGTGCGACTGTTCACCAAAAAATCCTGCTGACCAGCTTATTCTCGACTCGCCTCGTAATCGGGGTCGAAGTTCGAACTATTTCCTAGGGTTCGGCCCGGCTTGTGTCGATGGCGTGACTGTGCATCATCATTTCGACACTGGGATCACCGTGAATCGTGTTTGCCGGTCGCGGTCGAACCACGTTCGCGCGGGCAGTCCTCGACCTCGTCACCGAGGTGATGCACACGCCAGCCCCCCAGGGATGGACGCCTGATCACGGTGATCCAGGCAGACACGTCCTCCGGTAGACCTGGATGCCAACGATCTGGAGTCGTCGGCACAAGGGGAATCCACACGACATCGGGCGCATCGACGGTTCCCTTCACGATCGTGACCATGCTGATCTCGCCGAGCGAGTCCAGAAACCGCTCGGCCTGGGTAAAATCGCCCCAACTCGACCTGCTTTCAGGCGTGACTACATCCACCATCTGGAGCGCCCGATCGGATGCCGAGCGCATCAAACCAAGAAACCGAAGCCCGATGAACGTCGGATGCGCCGGCGTCAGACTCGCGATGTGCACCTGCATGTCGTCATCGTCAGTCCACTCCGAATCGACAACCATCCGCCACCTCCGAGGGAGTCCACTCGCGATTCCTGAGCTCGCCGAACGACGATCAACCTCAGCTAACCAGCGCCGCGAGGAAGGCCCTTCGCCGCCTTGTCTGCCACGAACGATGTCCAGAAGACATACCCGAGGGCGGTTCATCAAGATCTAGTGCCGTATTTTCCATACGGCCCTGCTTAACCCATTCCGATAGCGTCTCTCGGCTTTCGTGACTGGGCGTCAATTCGGGATATGCGTCGAGTATCTCGGGCAACGAATGAGCGCGAATCCAAACCCAACGATCCCCTTGACCCCCTCGGTACTTCAGGGTGAATACGGGCCTCCGCGAACCCTGTAGCGTCGCACTCCTCGCTCGCTCTGCGAGAATGGCTGCTATTGGACCTACCTGACGACCGTGCGTGTCACTCATCTGCTCGGGCCGAGTCGCCCAATCGACCAAGTCTGCAGTGAAGTGTGCCCGGGCCTCGGCCGCACTCCATACTTGGAGTTCCGGAAAGGCGCTCAGAATCTCCTCCTTCGACGACGCCCGTGCGCTTCCCCAAATTCCGCCACCGCCATAGTCCCAGCACACGACGTAAACCACAGCTCTATCCTGTCCCTCTTTCACCCCCCGAGTCACTATCCGAAGCACCGCCGCCGGACTTCGGGTTGCAGCCACCCTGCGGACCATAGAACGTAATCGGAGTATCCGATAAGCACCATTAGGGGTACTAACCGAGTGGATTGCTATCGATCAGCTTCGCGGATGCTTCATCACCGAGATCTACGCCCAACGCGTGAACGGAAGTGCGCGCGACAGTCGAGAGAGGTACTTGATACACCTCCAGCTGATCGCACAGGAGCTCCAATGCAAGCCCTACTTCGCCCGCATTGATGTCCTCCGCGAGGGACGCGCTCAACTCCGGGTCCGAGCCCGGGATCTGTGTGAGAAGCTCAAGGGCTCTCGATTTGAGTTCCCGCAGCGTTGGACGCTCACCGTGCGTCACTCGCCCCTCCTCTTACCTCGAGCGGGGAAGTCGTTCGAAATCTGCGAGTACCGTTGCTCGGAACCCAAGGCCTTCTGCCTCGCAGCTTGCTTTGCGACACTCGCCGTGCAACCAGCCCAGCCTCCGGAACTGTCGAGGCTCTAAATCTTGGAAAAGTAGAGTCGCTGGGGATCGACACCATCGAAATCACCGACCGAGATCCAGAGGACTAGTTCGCCAGCCCTTCGCTCGAACTGCATGGTCGTCACCGACCCGGGAACATCTTGCGTGGTCTCAATTGTCACCCGGATAATCGCGTCGCCCGCAACGTGGGACGCGGATTCGCTCCAGCTGCCCCTGCGATTGATCGTGAACTTCCAGTTCAGTTCTCCGCGCTTGTCGAAGTATGGCGACCCGTAGAGGGCGAACGCCTCTCGTGGAACACCCGTGAGCGAGAGTCTGCCATCATCACTTAGCGTCATCGTGGCGATGGCCGAGCCCGGACCCCGAGCTTCCCAAGTTCCGACAATGTGACTTCGAGGAGGGTCTACCTTCACTGGTGAGTTGCTTGGCGAACACCCCGATAGAGAGAGAAGCAGCCAGACGGCGGCCAAGGTTACTGCCGTTAGAGTTTTCCAGTTTTTCGTCATTTATTGTAAGTCACGTTCTCGGTCCACGAGTAGGTCTGATGTGTGTATGAGAACGCTCCTGACGAACCACCGATTAGGTCCAAGAGGATTCGAGACTGAGCGTTTGGACCGATGGCCGATCCCAGGTTAGTAGCGTTGTAGCCGCTGGAGGTGAGACTTGCAGAGGTAGACGTGACGTCCGACGCACTGACCGATAAGTGATAGCTCCCTAGAGCCGCGTAAATCTTTGCCTCATCAGAGGATTGAGTCCAATTTAGACAGTTCTCGTCCCCGGGAAGGAGTCTCTCAGTCAGCTGCGCGTGAAGTAAACGCGCTTGTCGGCGTCGGCATGTCCGAAAGCGCAGCACAAACAGCTCTGACCGCTGACCATCTGGGCCACCATAAATCCAGGTACCCGCTATTACTGCCCGCTGGAAACGGAGTGGCAGATCGGAAGAACGCCGTGCACCCCGCGAGCACGATCGCCACGACCGTTGAAACGGCGACGACGCTCCCCGGTCGATTCAGCGGGCGCTTCAGTAGTTCACGTTCACTTTGAAACTACGAACCTGAACTGACGGAGTAAATTGACCCGCGTCGGCGGAGAAAATTATGCGCCGCCTGCCGCGGGTCCGTGCCGACCTCGGGCGTCGCCGTGAACCGCGGTTCCCCGCTGTGCGAATTGCAGTGAGAGGGAATTCACTGGAACGTGACAACAGGGGGTGGACCGTTCCGCCCGCTCCAGATCTTTATGACTCACAGTTCAGAGGTCGGGTTTGAATTGACTGGGCTCGAAATACTCTCTGTCGTCCACCGCTTCCGTCACTAAGCCTGCAACGACAAAACCAATCGAAACTCTGTTTTCAATGTGGAAAAGCCGCCCACTCTGGACCATCCCTTGACCAAACTGCTCGACAAGGCTTGCTTTCTCAACGTCGTCTGCTTCAGACACTCTCACCCCATGCAGATGAGTTGGCAGCCGCATGGCCTGCACGTTCTGGAAGAGAATGTCGATCCGAGTGTCGAATCGCCCTTCCTTGTTGCTTCTAAGAAGCAACCGCCTCATTCCCACCGTGTAATTCCAAACCTGAAAATCTCGTTCAAACCGGTCGATCAAGAACTCGCTCATGGGGCAAACGGATTCTCGACCGGTACGTCACCGCGCACGAATGTCGTGTCCGCCGATTGTCCGCCCTGGAAAAGCTCGCTCATATCCCAGTCGGTATATCCGCCAAGTCGTGGTCCGACAGCCCCGCGTTGCGCGGCACTCATCACCTGCGAGTATGTTGACTCTCCTGACATGCCATCCAGGCTGACGGTGAAATCGGAGTCGGCATCGCCGACTGCCGATCGGAGGGTGTTCATCCATCCATCATCGTCTAACAGAACACGGCCACCCACTTTTTCGTCACCGACCCCACCGAATGCGGCCGCACCACACGCGGCACCGGATACGCATACGCATACGCATACGCATACGCATACGCATACGCATACGACGTGGATGCCCCACCCACCGTCACCGCGTTCTGCGTCACCAAGTCCGGCAAGGGAGCGTGACCGGGCTCGAGCCCGTCGTCGCCGTATAGGTCGGACCCTCTCGCCGGTGCAGATTGTGATCGCGATTGAGTTTGTGAGGTTGACCGGCGTGAATCATGAACAAGGTGCTGGAGATTTCGAAAGTGCTGGGGATGCTCGCTGCCACTTCTACGACTCAAGGCCGCACTGGTCGTATGCCAGTGGTGGAGCGGGTGCGTGAACTCGATTCTCACGTCCCCTTTTGGCTGCAAGAAAAGCGGCCCAACACACTGACAAGATGCAAGATCTGTGGGACAGCGCGTGTTACTTCCAGGTGAAGGAAAAATACCAACGAAGCGCATTGAGACTGTCAAGGGTCAAACATGGATGACTCGCGGATATTTCAGCTAAGACTCTGCGTTCGGCGACGGGCAACGTCTCCACATCCCAATTTGTAGGAATGCGGTCGAATTCAGCGACTACGTCCAGAACCTGCGCGGCAAGCCTGCTGCCCACTGACCCAGGAAATGCGTTCTGGATGTTTGCTACGGACTCACAAGGAGAGTTTTCGTCGCCAAAAAAGAGCACAACGGCACGGTTAAGATCATCGCACTCGATCACGTCTAGCCTCTCGTCCAGAGGTGAGGTTGAACACCAGCGTAGGGATCAATCTGGCGGATCTCTGTAACCATTGGATTCTTGAGTAGTGCCGGTAGTTCGACTGCTCGCCAGATACTCGTGTCCCGTAGTCATCGACGACCGCGAGCTCGGGATAGGCGCGAAGAATTTCGTCCGCAGACTCCGCTAAGAGAATTCCCCAGAGCCCTCCCATGCCGTAGTTGTACACGACCAATAATTGACGTTTATTCATTCACTTGCACGACCCCTAAATGGCGTGAAGCGGATACCGCCTGCGTCGCGATTGCATGTGCCAAGGCGTCAGTTCGGGGACTGCGTAATGTGCTGAAGTCCTCGCAGCGCGGCTTTTCTGACCCACGCGCGCGAATCGCGAATCTTTGACTGGAGGGCCTCACGCGAACGGGGATCCTTATGGCGCACTAGCGCTAGGACAGCGTGCCCATCAACATCGGGATCATGGACGAGATTCAGCAACAAAGGCACAGCATCGGGCTGTTTTGACTTTCCGAATCCGAGAACGATCATTTGCCGTGATCGGCCGTTGGAGCTCTCCGCGGCGATTCGAGCAAGTTGGTCAAAATGCCGATCGTCCCACATTATTTCCAAACTATTGCCAATTGCCCATCTGGCGCTGTCGAACGAAGAGCCGTTCCCTTCGAGACTTTCGTAGCGCCACAGCAATGCCTTGAATGCAGCCTCGCCCGCCCAGGACGTACCGAGCGTTCGGGCAAGCAATTCGATGTCGCGTGGCGTTTCCGCCTCGAGGAGCGCGCTAATAAGTACAGGGATTGCTTTCGCGTACCGAACGCCAGAATCGCGAAGTTCCGAAAGTGAGCCGACTGTGAAGCCGACCTCGGCCAGGTCGGTCAGCACACTTGAAGCTGTCATCGGGCGGTGCCTCGCTCATCCACGAAGGAAAGTCGATGACGATATCAACTTTCTCGGGAAATTCAGGTTCCGCTGTTGGATGATCTGGCGACCACCGCCACCAGGTTTCACGGTTGCGCCATGGTATTCAACAGGCAATGCTCGATGAATTCTCACGCCGTGCGCCCAGTCTCGTAGATCAGCTTTCCCTCGTTCGACATCGTCTGGAGAATGTCGGCGATCCGGGTCGCCGCCGCAGCGTCAGCGGCGTCGATGGCCAACAGATTCGTTGAAGCCCATTCGAGGAGCGCTCCGCTAGAAAGGAGCGTCTCAGCAATCTCTTCCCTCGGCGCGAAGGATTCGCCGAACCATGCCCTGAAGACAAAACGACCGGACGGCGCTGAGACTCCATCCAAGACGAAGCTCTTGTCGCCCGCCGCGCGGGTGCTAACGACATCCCCGAGCATGACGTCATACAAAAAGAAAGGAATACAGCAGATCCGAAATGTGGAGACATCAATCCGGTGCACCATCAACTGCTCGAACGACTGGACTTCGGGACCATTGTCAACCACTGCGTTGATCACGAAATCGACTTGGTCAGCCCAAGCCGGCTGCTCATGTCTGAAGTACGTTATTGATTCCGCCACCATTGTGGAGGCCAAGTCCCTTCATATCCAGGCGGGGCACTCAAGGGAAAAGGACGAGCCCCCTTTGAAGCATTGCATGACGGACACGTGATTTGGGCGTTTTCGAGAGTTGCATTACCTCCAACGGACCGTGGAATCACGTGGTCGACCTGAGGAGTCGTCGTAGTCATGTGGCAGTACACGCAATTGTCTGGATTCTCAGCCTTCGCGGCGTCCTTGATTGCCTTCGGAAACCTCAATCCGGCGGAACTCCCGCCCGCGGATCCTTGCTTGATTGCGCTTGCCGCACCGAACGTGGACTGTGCCGCTTCATCGGCCGCGGTAATATCGTCAAGCCCTTTTCCAATAACGCCAACGGCCCCTTCGGCACCTGCCCCTCCCCAGCAAATCGGCTGTGCGAAGTCGCCCATGCAGGTGGCGGCTAGCGGCCCCGCCGCGACCCCCACCGCGTGCACACCGGAATTGACCATCTTGTCGGTCGCGGCGGCTTGCGCATAGCTGCATGGATAGCCGAACTGACCGGCTAAGTTTCCCTGGGCGCACATCCCTCCTACGAGGTTGCCGTACGCGTTTCCCTTCGTCCCGGATTGGAGAAAATCATTGGCTCCCTGGATCGCGCCTTGAATGATTCGCGCATATTGGGCAGGTGTGATTCCGTACTTGTCCGGCGTGACTGCGGCCTTATCCTGCTTGTTCTCCGCCGCCGCCATCATCTGGCCCTTGCCTCCGGCACAGTTGGTCTGGTGATTGATCGCTCCCAGGGAGGCGACGTAGCAATTGCCGGACGGGTCGGCCATTGTGACGGGGTTGTTCCGCGCGTAGGAGTACCCGTCGTTCTGCTGCGGGTTGAACGGGGACAGCACCGCATCCACCGACAGGAACCGGCCCAACGTCGCGTCATACTGCCTGGCACCCAATGTCGTCAGCCCGCTGAACGGCGACTGCGGTGCGTTCAAATACCCGTGCGGAGACGACCACGCCACCACCGGCCCCCGCGGATTTCCGAACGGATCCGCATAACGGCGCGTCACCGTCCCCGCGACCGGCGCCACCTCCAACGTCACCGTGTTCTGCGCATCAGCACCCAACCACCGGATCACACTGCCCGACACCCCGGCAGCCGTCGTCCGCTCC
>JAQGHS010000487.1 GCA_028291605.1 Planctomycetaceae bacterium
GAATCCAGTGACCGCCTGCACTTTGTCGTAGGTCGAGTTGGCGTACATCGCGTCCTTGGTGGAACCGGTCTGGTCAACCCACAGGGTGTCGTAGCCGTCGTCGCTCTGCAGATAGTCGGTCGTGCCGTTGTCGATGGCGATCAACACGTCGTCACCATAACTGCCCCACAGGCGATCGGTACCGGCTTGACCGTTGAGCTGATCGTTGCCGTATTCGCCCATCAGGTCGTCGTTGCCGTTGCCACCGAGGAGCAGGTCGTTGCCGTCACCGCCCCAGAGTTGATCGTTGCCACCGTAGCCGCTGAGTGTATCGTCGCCACCCCCACCGACCAGGACGTCGTTTCCGTCGTAGCTTTCCAGGTAGTCGTTGCCGTAGCCACCGAAGGCTCGGATGGGCAGGTACTGCGAGTAGCTGACCAATCGGTCGTTACCGTTGCCACCCTGGAATTCGACGGTACCGACGCTGCTGGCCGCGTAGTTCCAGACTCGGCCGGAATTCAGTTCGTTGACTTGCACGTTGGAACCGACCGTGCGGACTTCGAGGCTGGTGGAGTTGTTGTCGGTGTGAAAGACCAGCGTCGCACCACTGAAGAAGACCGAGTCCACCGACAGCACCTGGCGTTGTTCGAGGGCTTCGGTCTGCAGTGCCGTGACGGGCTGCTTGGCTTTGCGTTTGGCGGGAGTCTTGTGGTTGGAGCGGGCGAACAGGTTCAGCAGGTTGTTGATCAGGAGCATGATGTTTCCTTTGTGACCATGCGGATCGACACACGCCGGGACGCTCACCTGCTTCGATATCGAAGGGCAAACCGCGACTCTCGTGGCGTGGCGATTATGATGTGTCGTACCGCATTGGTTGCATTTAAGTGTTGAGTTTGGAGTTGTTTGCCAGAGCGTTTTGTATTGCTCTGCAAGTAGATACGGAACGAGGTCCCCATTCGGACATGGATTTTCACATCTTCGCAGCCGCGGGCGAAAATGGGCTCAAGTTTGCGGGGAGTGACGCCGCGAAACGTAATAATTGGCGCGTATGAATTCGGGCTCCCGTTGAATTGACGGGAGCCGGGAACACGAATCTAATGCAAGCGGTCCTGGAATCCGCCGAATATCTCAACGATTGGTCCAGTCAAATGACATCCACGAGCGCCAAATCTCCCGTGACTGATCGTAATGGTGAGCAGGGCTTGAACGCCGCGGCATCGGGGCATCAACCGAGCGGAGTCAGGCAAGTTCCGACGCTGAGTCTCAACAGCTACGCCGCCGGTACTGCGACCGATCGATCTCGCTTTGTGGACCAGTTGTACTCGGGGATCAAGGACTACGGGTTTGTGGTGCTCCAGGACCACAATGTTGCGCGGCAGCTATTGGATGACGCTTACGAGCTGCTGCGGCAGTTTTATGCCCTGCCAGTGGAAACGAAGCTCAAGTATGCGGGTGTCAGTGGGGGGCAGCGGGGCTACACTCCATTTGGAAAAGAGCACGCCAAAGATTCCCCGGTCATGGACTTGAAAGAGTTCTGGCATGTCGGGCGTGACATTCCCGAGACCCACAAGTTTGCGAAGTACTATCCCGCCAATATCTGGCCCACCGAACTCCCTAGGTTTCAAGGCGTGTTTTCCGAGCTCTACGCAGCCTTGAGCGAAGCCGGCCGTTCGATGCTGCAAGCATTGACGGGACCGCTGGAAGTTTCGCCGACCTATTTCGATACGCTTGCCGAAGATGGAAACTCCATCTTGCGATTGCTGCATTACCCGCCCATTCCGGCGACGGCAGATCCGCGTTGCCTGCGAGCGGCACCGCATGAAGATATCAACCTGATCACGATCCTACCGGCGGCGACTGCGACCGGCCTGCAGTTGAAAGACCGGGATGGCACGTGGCTCGACATTCATGGCCAGCCAGGCGAATTGATCGTGGATGCCGGCGACATGCTGTCGCGAGCGACCAACGACGTGATTCCGTCCACAACACATCAGGTGGTCAACACGGCCGGATCGTCCTCGCGGTATTCGATGCCGTTCTTCATGCATCCGCACCCTGAAGCCACGTTGTCCTGCATTCCGTCATGTCGCGGTGCCGGGGCGAAATACCCTGATATCCGTGCGCATGATTTCTTGATGCAACGCTTGCGGGAAATTGGGTTGCTGAAGAACTGATGGGGATAAAACGAAATGCGGTTCGGCAGCACGCTTCAAGTTGTGGCACTGATTCGTTGAGTCACGCCCGGGCCTGCTTTTCCAGGATGAGGCCGAGGGCGACAATCCACGTGCGGGCCTGTAACCTGCCACGTGTTTCGATCAACTAGTTATAGCTGCATCACAACGATGAGGAATGCCGGTAGCCTCCCCCTGCCATTTCAAACACGCTCTTGGCATTCACCGCGTCCATTGGAATGAAGACTTTCCGGGACCATTCACAGATCTTTGGTGTCCATTCATTTGTTGGCTGCGGGTACCGGCTTTGAGGTGAATTGATCCTGATTGATGGAGCCTGCGAAGACATTCGAATGCAGTTGCGAACCGTCTTCCAGCATCAATGTAAACCTGAGTTGTGTCGGCGTACTTCCCTTGTATCGCGGTGCCGTAATGGCCCAATAGGAATTCTGGGCGAGAAACACCCGATGGATGCTATTTCCACAAAAAGCAACCGGCAAATGATCGATTGGTTTCCAATTGCCGTCTGTGTCTTGAGCCTCCTGCGCAATTGGGAGACAGCTATCGGTGGCGGCAAATGAGAGCAACTGGCCTGTCTGATTGACGAGTGTGATCCTCATTTCCGCGCCGCGCGGCGACGGAACAACGACATTTGGCTGAGCGAGCATGTAGAGACCGCGTCCGCGGGATTTAGGTTGTACTCGGCGAGCAGCGTTGGTCGACTTTCCATGTCCCCAGTTATCAGGATCGTTCACGAGGGATCCGACTTGGTAACAGCGGTAATTCATAAACTCTTCCGACACAAATTTGTCGGCCGCAGAGTCTTCCTGTGCGTTGTCTGGCGGCGCAGGCACGGCATGTTCACTGTGCTGGGCCGCGGCCGGAACCGCATTGTAAATATAGAGTCTGATGGGCCATTGCCATTCCCATGCGGTAAAGAGGGCTGCCATCAACACCAATACCGCACTCAGGCGAGTCCTTCTGCCAATGTGGAATTTCATAGTTCTTCCTGTAGGCTGGGCACTCTTGCCCGTCGGCATTGGTCAACCGCCAAGGAGACGGGCAAGAGTGCCCATCCTACGACTTTTTGAGTCGCTCAGCTCTTTGACAATTCCCTGATCTCAACGGTGCCGCCGCCTTCGAAGACCGGATTTCCGTCCAGAAAAGTCCGGGCATCGTCGAGGCTATTGGCCTGCACTTGAATGTAACCACCAATGTGCGCGGTAATCTCCCGCGGCGTTCCCGACCGTGCGAAGCATTGACCGCCTCCCAAGGCGCTACCGCCCAAGAAACGCCCTGACTTGTTTAGTGCTTCAAAATACCTGCCCCAGGCCGCATCGGTGTCAGCGCTGTGAGGTTTCGAAGTGTCGTTATGCATCAAGAGGATGTAGTCGTTCATAATCATCTCGCTGGAGAGCACGAGGATGGATAGGGGGGCAGTAAGTCAGTATACATGCGCCGGTCCTCTTTGTTTACCCCGCGTGCATCAGAACCCACCTCGGATTGGATCGCTATATGGAACGGTAATGCCGGCGAGTGTACAATCCGCGTCATTGACCACGTTCGATTCCCCCGCCGAGCAGGTCCAGCCCGATGATTCTTCTACGACTCAACCGCGTACGTAGTCTTCTCGTTGTCGTGGCCTTGGCTACTCTCGGTACTGCCGAGGCCTGTGCGAGCTACTGCGTCTATGTGGGGAAGAATCTGACCGCGGATGGTAGCGTCTTGCTGGGAGGTTATGGTGACGAGCCCTCCAGTCATTGGCTGGAGATCGTTCCGCGACGCGAGCATCCGGCAGGGACGATGATCTCAGTCGGCGCGACACTCGAGGCCAGTTATCCCGGTCGATTGATTGAGATCCCCCAGGCGCGGGTCACCTTCCGGTACATCACGATGAATTACTCGGCGTTCGCCGGGTTCCCGGCACCGCTCACGAATGGCGGATTAAATGAACATCACCTCGCGGGGCGTGACGTCTGGTCGCCTTCTCGCGATGAGCTTCGCAAGATGACGCCGAAGCCGCAGACGGGGTTGAACTACAGCGATCTCTCGCGGATTGCGATGGAACGGGCTCGGACGTCGCGCGAGGCCGTTGAGATTGTCGGGGGGCTGATCGACAAGTACGGCTATGCGACCTATGGTGGCAACTCGCACTTTTTTTCGGACGCCGATGAAGGGTGGGTCTTCCTGAATTTTGCGGGAGGTCAGAAGCTGTGGGTGGCTCAACGCGTCGGGCCGGACGAAGTTCGCGTGTCGCGTCCGGGTTATATTGGCGAGATCCCCGAGAACTATCTCACACACCCGGACTTTCGTGGCTCGCCGAACCTCATCTCGTTCGCTGTTCAGAAGGGTTGGTATGACCCGAAAGGGGGAAAGCCGTTTAACGTCAATCATGTCTATGGTGACGGAAAGATGAGGCACCCGGCGGTCGAACTGATCGAGAACCGGCTGACGGAAAAAGCGAAGAATGGCAAGGTCACTCTGCGGGATGCCATGAGCGCGGTCCGCACGACCGAAGTCACTCGGGAAACCGCCGGCTACGGTCAGGTGGCTCATCTGCGAAAAGGTGTCCATCCTGAATTAGGAATTCTGTGGGTGGCGGGCGCTCCGTCTTCGGCGGCGCCGTTCATTCCATTTCGCCTGGGAGCGACGTCCGTCCCACCTGAGTTTCAGCGGCACCGCTATCTGACCGAAGGGGAGGCGGCGAAGTTTCAGGACATCGAGCAGCGCGGAATTGAATCGACTCGTTATGCGTTCCAGGTCTATAAGCGGTTGTTGTATCTCGTGCAGGAGCATCAAGACAAGTTTCTTCCGGAAGTGACAGAGGCCCTGGAAGCCTTCGAGTCGCGGATGATCGACGAGCAGGAGTCGGTCGCGGAGACAGCGCGTATTTTGTTCGATGCGGGCAAACCGGAACTCGCACGGAAATACCTCACCTATTACAGCAGCACCGAGGCCCTGCACGGCCTGCAGTTGGCCGAGTCGCTCGCGCAGGGCATTGAAGCGCGAACCAAGGTGATCTTCGGAATTCGAGCACCCGGCGAAAAACCAAAGTAGGTCAGGCTGTGCCTGACGATCCTCTTAAATCTTCGTGTCCTTCGCGACCTTCTGTTCCAATCTCATTCTTTTTGAACAGAAGGTCACGAAGGACACGAAGAAATGCGAAGTATGGAAATGATAGAAACTCACACTCGTCGCCTGGCTAAAGAGTCCCGACTTGTCAGAACCAGCCCGACTTACTCTACAAAATGAGGTCGCCATGTACGTGCGAAAGATCGGCCAGTTGTTCGTCGTGTTGACCATGATGTGCTGCGGTGTGGCACCCGCGTTTGCCGCCGATGTGGCCAAGACGCCTCCAGTGCCGGTAGTGCGTACGAAGCTGCCGCAGGATCATGATTACCAGAAGCAGCTCTACAGCTTCATGGCGACGTTGCAGGCGAAAGACTTCGAGCACGGCGTCACCGGACCGTTGGGAAACATGCCCGGTCGTGCAGATCCGGAAGATCAATTTCGCAATTTCATCTTCACGCAAATGGGGCCGCCCCTGGTCGGAAGCAAGCGCGGGCCGCCAGCGATCAATGCGCCCTCGAAACTGTTCACTCTGGCCGAGATTGAAACTCCTGCGGGCGTGTTGTGGCCGCCAGTTTATCCCGAGGCGCTCATGTCATTGGTGCAGTGGGATTATCCGGGCAA
>JAQGHS010000491.1 GCA_028291605.1 Planctomycetaceae bacterium
GGCATCATCATGTCGGGCTGGCTGGGCGCGGTGAACTACGGCGTCATCGTCGCGAATGACGCGGATAAGCTGTTGACTCCACCGTCGATCGTCACACCGCCACCCGCGTTGTCTCCAGCGTAGTCCGGCTTGTCTCGGAATGAGCGCTGACGGTCGTTCGCAAGCGAAACGACGGACCTCATGGAAAATTCTGCATCCTCAACGGATAATACACAGGTCTAGCCTCACCCGGCTCAATAATTGCCAGTGACGGGCAGTGAAACTGATTTCTGGCGAGCCCCACAAAATCGAGCGTGTGTGTCCATCAACGGCCCCGGCCAATGATTCGCGAACCACAAACTCGAGTATGGATGCACGAACATGCACGACGATGACGAACCCGAGTTCAAGCCCGACGAACCCGACCCCGATCTTCCCGAGAAGCCCAAAGAGGGCGAGCCTCGGCAAGCGGGCGGAGGCACGTTTCATCAGGAACTGCAGCACTCAATGGTGGCCGCACGCGTTCCCGAAGCGGTCGGCATGGGTACCTTCTGCACGGGGGCGATTGTGCTCACCGGGCCACACGAATTCGTCCTCGACTTCGTCCTGCGAATGTCGCCCCCACACCGGATCGCTCAACGCGTGGTGATGGCCCCGAATGTCGTTGGCTTGTTCTTGCGAGCATTGAAAGAAAACCTCGACAAGTACCGCCAGAATTTCGGCCCCCCAGCGACACTGCCCCCTCCGCCACCGGGGATGAAGCCCCCCCCCATTTCGGAAGTCTACGAGCAACTCAAGTTGCCCGAAGAAATCATGAGCGGCACGTACGCCAACGCCGTGATGATCGTCCATTCGCCGGCCGAGTTCTGCTTTGACTTCGTAACCAGCTTCTATCCGAAATCGGCGGTATCGGCTCGCGTCTACCTGGCCGTGCCGCACGTCACGCAGTTGTTTGATTCACTCAGTCGTTCGTACGAGCAATACGTGCAACGGGTTCAACAGAATCAGCAACCCAAGCCGCCGGACAATCCGCCCCCTGCAGCGCCGGGTGGGAATACGTGGCAGATTCCGTAACGGCGTAGCCCGACTCCTAAGTAGCCACGCTCGCCAGAGCGTGGGCCTTCACGCAATCGACCCAACCAATCCCACGGTCTGGCGACCGTGGCTACTATTCTTTTATGGCTGATCACTCATGACGCGGCCAGACTGGCAACTGCCGCGTGGGGTCTCTCGGGCGTTGTGGGAATACACTCAGCAACCCCACATCGCAACCGGCTACGACCAGTCGATCGCGAACTCCGCCCTGTCCCGCTACGACACCCAGGTCCTGCTCGAACAATTCCCCAAGCCGGGGCGACTCGTCGATCTCGGCTGCGGGACCGGCCGGCACGCCCTGGAATTCGCGGCACGCGGTTTCGATGTCCTCGGAGTTGATCTTTCACACGAGATGCTCTGCCAGTTGCAGACCAAATCGCGGACGGTTGGTATCGATGTCGCGACCTTGCGAGCCAATCTGTGCGACCTCGACGGTCTTCCCGACGCGTCGTTCGACTATGCGATATTGATGTATGCCACGTTGGGGATGATCCCCGCAGCCGCAGATCGGGCCCGGGTGTTGCATCACGCCCGTAGCATCTTGAAACCGGGAGGACGATTCGCACTACACGTCCACAATCTGTGGTTCAACCTGTTCGATGCCCAAGGCAGAACCTGGCTGTGGAAAGATCGCTGGCGCCAATGGTTCCAAGGTCAGCTAGGCGGCGACCGAGTCGTCCATGACCGCGGCATCCCGAATTTCCAGATGCACGTGTTTTCGCGGCGCGAGATCGCCAACTTGCTGACCACTGCGGGTTTCACCATTGAACATTGGCAACCGTTGAATGCGACTGCGTATGGTCCGTTGTCGTCCCCCTGGCTGTTTGGTGGGGTGAGAGCGAACGGTTGGATCATCGTGGCCCGAGCGGACGGTTGAAAGAAAGCTGTAGGATGGCCGCCCCGGCCGTCGCATTTTACCTTCCAAGCGTAACTTGAATTAGATTGAGGCGTGTGCGAACCAAAGGTAACATGCGACGGCCGGGGCGGCCATCCTACAGTCACTTCTATTGAGTCTCACGCACTCTACGACTCCAGCGTCGGCTCCGAGCGTCCCGCTTCGGAATCGATACCCAACCACAATAGCCCTCCCAGGGCACACACCAGGCACGCCACCGAAATCGCCGCCGGCCAGCCGAATTCCTTCGCGAGATACGGTGTAAAGATTGGGGCGAGCAATCCCCCAGCATTGCCGCCCGTATTGAGGAAGGCTCCCGCCAAACCGCCCGTTCGTTTCTCCAGCGTTGGTGCAGTCGTCCAGAAGATTCCCTCGCAGAGCCCCAGCGATCCCACGGCCAACGCAAAGTACAACACGATCTGATTCGGATCGGTGGTCGATAACCCCAGAAGGGCAAACGCCGCACTCGCTCCCATGCCGGTCATGGCCATCACGCGGCAACCGAGGCGGTGACCAAACCGGCGGCACAGCCAGTCGGAATACCAGCCGCCAAATGCCATGCCGACCGCCATCGCGATCAACACGGTAAACGTGGCCTGTCGACTTTCCGCCGTCGGGAGTTTCAACACATCATTGAAGTAATAGCCCAGCCAGTAGAAGAACAAATACTGGAAGTAGCTGAGTGCCGCATAACTGAGAGTCAACAACAGCAGTTGAACATTGCGGAACAACCGGAGCACATCGTGCCAGCTGGCCGTTGAACGCGAGGGGACGCGGTCGCTGATATGCACCAGATTCCGTTCGGCATCATTCGCCCAACCGTGGCCACTGACATCATCTGATGAGAGAAACGTCCAGACGACAGCGAAAACCATCATCGTCGCGCCGCACAGCACAAAGGCTTCAGGCCAGTTGAATCGATCCATCAGCCAGCCGAAGACGGGATAACAAGTTGCCACCCCAATTAGAGCGCCGGCCGTTGCCAGTCCATTCGCCGTCGATCGTTCCCGGAAGGGAAACCACAACGAAACACTGCGCGCCGCACCAGGGTGCAACGCCACACTCAAGGCCCCCGCCAGCCCACGTATGGCGATCAGCGGCAGCAACATGGCCGCCAGCGACAGCTGCATAAACCCCAGCAGGCCGGTTAAGATCACACATCCGCCCATGCCGATCCCCATTCCGGCCAGAGCACGCTTCGGCCCCAATCGATCAATCAGCCAGCCGCCGGGCAGCATGCCACACGTGTAAACAAACAGAAACGTGGAATAGACCCACCCCATCTGTTGCTCAGTGAGTTCGCCGGATTTGATGAACCGCTCACTGCCCACAACAGAAATGTTGTTGCGATTGAAGTGGCCGAGGAACGTAAATCCCATCAGCATCACGACGATCAGCCAGCGCACGTTCGTCGGTTGAGACTCACGCAAGGTCGAGGACATATGAGCTATCCCATGGAAAAGGAGGCCTGCAAAACCGAGCGAGTTTTCCACTGTAGCCGAACGTGGGACAGGCTTCCAGCCAGTCCGTCTTCCGTAGGATAGGCATCCTGCCTGTCAGTCTTCTAAAGTGAGGCGCAGCCTCACGCCTTAATCGCGGACAGGCAGGATGCCTATCCTACGGGCCCTTATCCCATCCGGAACGTCTTCACGATCTCCGGCGGCAGCTCGTACCCGATTCCCGGCCGGGTCGGCAATGAGATCACTCCGTCTCGAACGGGAAACCCGGCATTCTGCAATTCTTGTCTCAGGGGCGAATCAAACACTTCGGCCGGGGCGAACTCGATGAACGGCGTGATGGGGGAGTACGCTGCCAGATGCACGCTCGCCGCTCCCAGGATTTGCGTTGACCAGTTCCCCGGGCAGACGATTGCTCCGCGCGGCAGAGCCAATTCGACAATCCGCTTGGCTTCGGTCAGGCCGCCGCAGGTTGTCATATAGGGTTGCATCACCCCGACGTGGCCGCGGTCCATCATGTCGAGAAATTCCCACCGCGTGACGGCATGTTCGCCCATCGCCAGCGGGATCGAAGTCTTCGCTGCCAGCTTGGCGTACGTTTCCGGTACATCCACCGGAAACGGGGTCTCGAAGAAGTAGACGTCGAGTTCTTCCAATTCACGGCAGACTCGGACCGCAGTGGGCACATCATTGAAGAGATACCCGACATCAACCATCAAGGTCGGCTTTGAACCCATCGCTTTTCGGAACCGCCGAGCCAGTTCCACCACATCCGCCGGTGTCGACAGCATGGGCTCAACCTTGAAGGCCCGATAGCCCGCAGCCGCCAGCTTTTCAGCTCGCGCTACCTGCTGGGTAAACATTGGCTCGCCACCCCACACGTCTGAAACCAGCGTGCAATAAGGCGTGACTTCCACCTTCTGCCCGACAGGCGTCTGAAAGAATCCCCGTTGCACGCCCCCCAGTAATTGCCAGACAGGCTGCTGCTGCATCTGCCCGTAGATGTCCCAGATGGCGACATCCAACGCGCCCAGAATGATGATCTCCCAGCCCCGCCGGTTGGTGTGCATCAAGGAGTCCCAGACATGCTGCCACAGCCGTTCCGGATGCGTGATTTCCTGCCCCAGCAACAGCCGGCCAAAATGCGTGTCAGGTCCGCCCACGGTGGCCTGCACGACTCCCGGCGGCACGCGAAAGACCTCAGAAAAACCAACCAGACCGCCATCCGTATGCACGCGAATGCAGGCCAGAGGTTCAACGCCCCCTTTGTCTGGATCAATCTCTGGCCCATCGCCAATGACGAATACTTCGAAACGCGAGATCTTCATGGAGGGCCTTGAAACGAAGGCTGTAGGATGGCCGCCCCGGCCGTCGTGTGTTCGGCTTGATCACAATAGACGGGCAGCGTGCCCATCCTACACAATTTCACGTGGCCTGCCACCTTGCCGTAGGATAGGCATCCTGCCTGTCCGTCTTCCCAAGTGAGGCGCAGCCGGACTTGTAGCCTGACTCTCCGAGTCGGGAGCATTTCGACGAGGAGTACCCGACTCGGAGAGTCAGGCTACAAGTCCGGCTGACGCCCCATACAGGACGGACTGACAGGATGCCTATCCTACGACATCGGTCAATTCCCAAACCGAAATATGCCCGGCAATATCTGCGGCGGCGACCCAGCGTTCATCGGGCGAGATCGCGAAGGCGGAAATCCAGTCCTTAAACTGTCCGCCGCGAGAGGACCCGATTGCGGCCAGCTCCTTGCCGTCTTCCACCTGGCAAATCCGGACCGTCGTATCACGACCGGCGGAAAAGACCCACTTGCCATCCTTGGAAAACGCCACATCCGTGGCGCCGCTGAGGTGGCCGGAGACATCGCGTACCAGTTTGCCAGTCTCGCGCTCCAGAATGTGGACCTTGCCTGTATCAGTCTCGCCCCCCTGCCCCGTGGCCAATAGTTTGCCGTCGGGCGAGATGGCCACCGCAACCAGGCCCACGCCCGTAAACTTGTTCCACATCTGGGCTGACCCGTACGTCGCTTCTTTCGGATCGAGCTTCGGGAACTGGACCTTCAGAATATCCAGGACCTCGGTACCGTCATCGGCATTCCAGAGCTTCAGCGCGGCCGCCGGAATATCGAAGTCGTCTCGCTTATAACGGTATTCGGAAACGAGCGCTCCGTGCCCATCCGTGGTCAGCGCAGCGGCGACGATCCAGTTCCACGGATGGCCACTCCACTTGGCAATCGGCGTCCGCTTTTCGAGATCCCACACGATGACCTGCGCGGCCGCGTCACCGGTGATCAGTCGCGAGCCATCGCCACTCGCGGCCATCGACATAATCCAATCACGATGGCCATCCAAGACATGTACCGCCGTCAGCGTCTTTACCGCGACACCGGGTTGCTGCCGCACCTCTTCCTTCTTCGTCCGCTTATATTCCTCGTCGCGAGCCAGTTGGTCGAGCACCACAGTCGCTTCACCGGAAGGCGGAGCTTCCAGGTTCCACAGCCGGATCGAATAGTCGAAACTCGACGAAATCACCAGCTTGCGGGCCGCGTCGTAGTGCAGATGGGAAACGACATTCGTGTGACCATTCAATCGCAGCACGGGCGAGACATTGGGTCCCTCGGGCAGCTTCACGCCGGGCTTCTTTTCCGTCGGCAGCGGTGGTGGAGTTTCGGGCAGATCCCAGACATATAATTCCCCGTCTTGATTCCCCGCAACCAAACGACGCGAAGAATCCTGAAAGGTCACCGCCGAAGGCCACCCGGCACTCTCGAAGGTCAACTGATATCGCAGCACGGGCTTCAACATGGCAGTTTCCTCAACCGTAGCCCGACTCTCTGAGTCGGGACTTTTCAGATCAAGACTCCCGACTCAGAGAGTCGGGCTACGTGTCACGCCAGCAAGTCGGTTACCACCTTCGAACCAAACGGAGCCAGCGGCACCGGTCGCAGTCCCGCCATGTTCTCCGTCGTGGGATCGATCGACAGCGCCTTGTAGATCGTCGCGAAGAAGTCCCCTTCGGTCACCGGGTTGTCTTTCACGTCGTAGCCATCCTCATCCGAGGCCCCATAAACCGAGCCTCCCTTGATCCCGCAGCCCGCCAACGCCGTGCTCCAGCAGCGAACATAGTGATCCCGGCCCGCGCGGTTGTTGATCTGCGGCGTCCGGCCGATTTCACCGACCCAGACGATCAGCGTTTTCTCCAGCAGTCCACGATCCTTCAAGTCTTTCAGCAACCCGGCCCAGGCATGATCCATGGGGGGCGCGAGACCCTTATGCCACATGAAATTGTCGGCGTGCGAATCGTAACTGCTTTGGCCGACCTCGACGAAAGCGACCCCCGATTCCACCAGCTTGCGGGCCATCAGGCAACGTTTGCCGAATCCGCTGTTGCCGTACTGATCGCGATATTTTTCCCACTCGGCGTCGACGTTGAAGACCGTGCGGGCATTCTGCAAGCGTCTGGCCGCTTCGTAGGCCTCACGATGCATGCGAGCAACGTCGGTCTTATATTCCTTCTCAAAACGATCCTCGATGAACGACCGCAGTTCATGCCGTCGCAGTTCGTTCGCGGGATCCATGTTGGAGCCCGAAAATGTGGGCAGAGCTCCCTCAGCGCTGAGCGAGAATGACTGGTATTGCGGGCCCAGGAATCCGCTGCCGGAATCTCCATGAGCGAAGATCTTAATAAAACTCGGCAAGTCGGCCTTCGTTTGCCCCTGGTACTTCGCGACGATCCCTCCAATCTCAGGAAAGCGGACCGTGTTCGACGGCCGGTACCCGGTATGCATCAAATAAATGCCCCCCGGGTGATCCACTTCCGTCGTCCGCATCGACCGGATCACGGCGATCTTGTCCATCTGCTGGGCCATCTGCGGCATGAGCTCGCAGATTTGCGTCCCCGGGAGATTCGTCGAGATCGGCCGGAACAGGCCACCGGTCGGGCGGCCGGGCTTCATATCGAAGGTCTCGAACTGGCTGGCACCACCGTTCATCCACAGCATGATGCAATGCTTGTTGGCCTTCTTGACCGTGTCAGCCAGATCATTGGCAGTGGTCAACCCGCCCCAGTTCATGACCAGCCCGCCGGCACCGGCACCCAGGACGCCTTTCATCAAGGCTCGACGCGAGAGATGCTGTGGAGAATGACATGGCATGGGAAAAATCCTCTCGCAACTGGAAGCACTTGTAGGATGGCCGCCCCGGCCGTCGCATTTTCATCGAAGTTCGCGATCATCACGAATACGGCGAGTCATTGGAGTTCCTGGCTCCCCTCGCCCTGGTACCCCGGGGAGAGGGGTTGGGGGGTGAGGGGCACGATTTACTTGCGATTCTCTATCCAAATTCATTGCTTAAAAAGCCGCTTGAAATGCCAAGCCGCACGACGCTTGAAATGCCCCTCACCCCCGGCCCCTCTCCCCGGCGTACCAGGGCGAGGGGAGCAGGATCCTTCATTTTTTCAGCGTTTTCCAAAAGTTTACCGTTGTGTAGATACCAATACCCTAACGGGACGGGGCTCACCAAACTAAAATTTCCTAATGATTAAATCGAAACTCACTGCTCGTCACCAAAGACCACACGACATCGTTCCAGCGCGGCGTCTTTCCCTTTTCCACTGCGACAAATTCAGTCATTTTCGAGATCTCTTCCGGCAACGGGCGGCGAGAAAGCGTCGACAGATACAGGCGCTCTATCCGCTGCTCGACCGGAATCGTGGCATCGTTCAACCAATCGACCAGCGTCCCCTTGCCGACTTCAAAAATGCTCGGCAGCGGACCATTGTTGAGAAATAGATGTTCGTGCAAACCACCCTGAAAATCCCCGGCCCCGTTGTTGGGAATGCCGAAAAACTGAAACATGTACTCGCGGTGGATCGGATGGAAGCGGTTCTTGCTCGGCTCCTCCTTGGCGTGGCGTTCGGATTTCTCGTACCACGCCGCCGTGCGCCACCCATCAATCAGCTCTTCGGCGGTTAAGGGTCGAATACGGCCCGCCTGATGCCATTGGGGCAAGGGGACCGCTTCCGCACCGCGCGACGATAGCTGGTAAGTCTGACTGCTAACCAGTTCGCGCATATACCATTTCAAATCGAATTGATGAGCCACCAGTTCCCGAGTCAACGCCTCTAACAGCTGGGGACGTGACGGCTTATTCGACGGGCTCATATTGTTGACGGGATGGATCAAGCCCCGGCCCATGTACTGAGCCCAGATGCGATTGGCAATGGCTCGGCTGAAGAAGGGGTTGTCCGGCCGCGTGATCCAATCCGCAAGCTGATTCTTGCGCGAAAACAGCGGCTCGGGCGGCGTCTTATTCTCTTCGAATTTCACCTCTTTGAAGTCCGCAGGAACGGGCGGCTCAGTCAGCACTTCACCCAATAGAAACTTCGGCTTGACCGGTTCCCCCTTGAGACCCGGCTGTTGATCTTTCGCCTTCCCCGTAAACAGCAAATCGCCGGTACTCTTTTCCGCCACGACGAACTTCAGCAAATTCTCTTTCTTC
>JAQGHS010000827.1 GCA_028291605.1 Planctomycetaceae bacterium
CCGATGCGCCGCCGATCGGGTTAGATGACACCCTGAAAGGGCTAGATGAACCGGTGGCTTGTTGGGGTGCGGGCGCCCCGCCTGCCGCTGCGCTGTCGGCCGGCGCCGATGCGCCCACCGGCCCCGCGCCCTCCGCGCCACCGGCGAGGCCCCCGGACACGGGAGGGTGACGGGCCAAATCGAGCGAAGTCCTTCGGCCCTGCGGCGCAGCCGCGTCAAGACCGCCGCGTGACAATGGGGGGCGATCCGGCCCGCCGGGCCCCGAGCGGGTTCGGGGGCCGGAGGAGGCAAGGGTCATGCTCCGTTATTGGCCGCCCCCCCCGCCAGTCGCCCAAAAACCGAGATTCTCTCGCCAATCGGGCATTGTTCAAATTCTTCAGTTTTCCCTTGTTTGAATTGAGCACGGCTGCGAGTACACCTATGGCGGCAACGGACTCGGCCCTGTTGCCTCGCCGCTGAGAGGTTCGTATAGGATCGGTGTTGCAGGTGAAGGATGGACGTCAACACTGCCTTCGATGAGGAGGAAGTCTGTCTGCTTTTGGCAGGCACCAAGGCTGAGCTTGCGCGCGGGCTTCAGCTCCTCGACCGAGAGTATCGACGCAAGCTTTCCTACTGGCTTCGTCAGCGATTCCCAGGACTGACCGCAGAAGAGCTTGCGGATTGCTGGGTCGAGGCTCTCGCCGGTGCATACCGAACCATTTCCACCCGCGGCTACGACCTCAACAAGCCGCTGCGTCCGTTCGTCTGCACGATCCTGCGGCGCAGAGCCATCGATAAGGTGAGGCGGACGACCAGCAATAAGGATGTTCTCGAGCAGGTCGGGTACGCGTTGCGGGATACGCAGGCGGGTGCCAAGTGGAGGGCGCTCAACGAAGTCCAGCGAGGGGAGATACAGGACAAGGTCCGTCAAGCGACCGCTTCGCTTCCCGAGAAACAGCGAATCGTGATGCAAGCGTACGTCGAGGGCTTTCCGAAGACGGAAGAGGACACGGCAGAGCTGATTCGCCTGGTGTCCGAGCGAACGGGCAAACCAGAAACTCGCGTGGCCGTGACGAGTTCATTGAGAGAGGGGATCAAGAAGGTGCAAGAGCGCCTTCACCGATCAGGCTATGGCCTCGGGGATAACGGTGAGGAATAAAATGGCCGAAGACGCCCCAAACGACCCAAACCGAGAGAAGGCTGCATTCAAGGCGCTTTTTGTCGCGGCCCTTCGCCAAGACGACTGCGATGAGGAAATACCACCGGATGTCGGCGCCGAGGTTAATGCGGCATTGAACGACGACGACCGCCGGGCGCTGGACGCATTAGGCGATGACCTGGTCGACCGCATCCTTGCAGGCGAAGCAGTTGCGCCACTTGTTGGCAAGCGTTCGGAGTCTCCGAAGATCGGACATCTTGTTGCCATGAATCGCGGCGGCGACCTGACAGATCAGGCCCGTAAGGAGATGGAGCAAAGGATTCAGGACGCAAAGGGGAAGGGTGCCGGGGGGACAGGCTCATGAGCGCCGTCGATATCGACAACATCGTTCAGGATGTGCTTGCCGCCTATGACATTCTGAGCGTTCCCGTCGATCCGCTGTCCATCGCCAGAGAAGAGGGCATTTGTCTCTTACCTGGTGAATACGACAACTGTTTCGATGGACGCATCGAATGCCGCGAGGACGAAGGGCGCCTTAACTTTTACTTATTCTACGCCGAGGTGCGGCCTGTCTTCCGTCCCGAAAGCAGAGTGCGATTCTCGATTGCACATGAATTGGGACACTATTATCTCCCACGGCATCGCGAGATTCTCCTGTCAGGGTGCTCGCATAGCTCCCATTCGGATTTCGTCTCCGATAAGAACTTGGAACGCGAAGCCGATAGCTTTGCGGCGTCATTGCTAATGCCGCACGAGTTGTTTGTCGACGAGGTACGCTCGCGAAGCGGCGGGTACTGCACACTTAAGGATTTGATAGAGCTAGCCAACCATACGTTCAACACTTCAATTACAAGTACCGCGCTCCGCTACGCCCACCTCAACTTTGAAGCCTGCTGTGTCGTGCTTTCACGCGCCGAACGGGTTCTCTACTCGGTCAGGTCAGAGGACATGAAGTCCATGGGGTTGGGCTATGTCGCAAAGGGCGTCAAGCTTCCGAAGCACTCGGTAACGGCAAAACAACTCTCCGTCGCCCCCTCGCGTGTTGAGATGAGCACCCTCGAAGGCACCGTCCATTCGGATCTCTGGTTTGATAGCGGGCGCAGGATTCCGCTTTGGGAGGAGGCAATCCGGCTCGGTGGGACGGGGCTGACCCTCACGTTCCTGACGCCGGAGAACAAGGACGACGACCGGGACGACGACTAAAACATTTCGGATTTTCCTTTGTTCAAACCTGGGGCCGCTGCGAGTTCTCTCACGAAGAGTCACGCAGCGGCCCCATGATGTCATGACGGTCATCCTGCGGAACAGTGCTGACACGCCGTGCGCGTGCCTGCGAAACCCTCTCGGAGAATCGTCCATGGCAAAGGAAGAAAAAGAAGAGAAACAGCCGAACGAGAAGATCGTCATTCACATTGACCACAAGCAGTATAAGCCCGAGAAAGCTTCAATGACCGGCACCGAGATCCGTCTGCTTGCAGAGCCCCACATCGACCAGGGCTATAATTTGTGGCTTGAAGTTCCCGGCCAGGGGGACGATGAACTCGTCGATGACACGCGTGTGGTTGTGCTTCACAACGGAATGCACTTCTACAGCGTGCTCAAACAGATCAACCCGGGGGCTACCGATGGAATTGCTTGAAGCAGACGAGCAGTACTTAGTATCTCGTGGCCTTAATTACGAAGTGATCGCCGACGGCGAGGGGTTAGGCTTGGTTTTCAAGAATTTCCCCCTATCGCCCGGGAAGTACGACCGCGAGGTTACCGATCTGCTCATCTGCATTCCGAAGGGATACAACAATGCGAAGCTCGACAACTTCTATTTGGATCCCCCCGTTCGGCTGAAGGCGACCGGGCAGTATCCAGACAGGGGTGACGTTTTCGAGCCGCATGCTGGCCGGACTTGGCAACGACTTTCCCGGCACCTTCCAAAATGGCGAGCTGGCATTGACACGTTGCGAAGCTTCCTGCCGTTCGCCGAAAAAGAACTTCAGGACAAGGGATAAACGTGCGTTATACTCTCACCATTTCTGACAACGTCGCAGCATTGCTTACGCAAACCATTTTCGCAATACCGGGCCGGGAGGGGGCCGCCTATCTTGTCTGCGGTGTAAGCCGCACCGAAAACGAGACCCGATTACTTGCCCGGGAGGTGATTGCCGTTCAGGATGCGCACTACCTGCTCAGGGAATTGGATCGCCTTTCCATCAGGTCTGAGTCGTATGTGCCGGTCGCGAAACGCGCACGGCTTAATAACGAGACAGTCCTCTTCGTCCACTCTCACCCTAAAGGTTATCCAACGTTTTCCCCGGCCGATAACATCGAGGAGCCAAAGCTCATGAGGTTTCTTGGGTCGCGTGCCCCAGCGACCCCGCATGGCTCGATGGTATGTAGTGAACCCGGACTTTTCGACGCCCGCGTATGGATCGATGAGGGGTGGGAGACTGTCGAGCGAATTCGATTGCTCGGGAGACGATTCCGGTTTATTGATATGGTGCAGGGTGAGGACCCTCTGCCAGAATTCTTTGACCGTCAGGTTCGAGCATTTGGTCCGGACATTCAACGCCTCCTTCTGCGTCTTCACGTTGGTGTTGTAGGCGTAGGTGGTACTGGTTCCGCCACCGTCGAGCAACTGACCAGGCTGGGCGTCGGGTGCATCTCGGTCTTTGATGGCGACCAACTCACTGCGAGTAACGTGACGCGCGTATACGGCTCAAATATGGACGATGCCGGACGGGGAAAAACCGAGATTCAAGTCGAGCGACTCCGCCGGATTGGCTTTCACACTCGGCTGGACGGGTTCCCACGACACATTACTGAAGAGACGACGGTTCGGCATCTACGAGATTGCGATGTTGTTTTTGGTTGCACAGACAAACACGCACCGCGGGGCATCCTTGTTCGCCTAGCCCTTCGGTATTTGATTCCCGTATTTGACATGGCCGTCAAAATCGACTCCCAAAAGCAGACGATTCGAGGTATCTGGGGCAGAGTAACGACGCTCATGCCTGGCGAGGCATGTCTCTTCTGCCGAGAGACAATTACCTCAGGCCACATCAGAGCGGAAACCCTCCCGGCTGAGCAACACGAACGCGAGGCTGACGAAGAATACGCGCCGGAGTTAGCCACTGACGAGCCGGCGGTGATAATGTTCACGACGGCCGTCGCTGCTCAGGCCGTAAGTGAATTGCTTCACCGATTGACTGGATTCATGGGAGAGCAGCGCGTTTCGTCAGAAGTATTGCTCCAGCTGCACGAGGCTCGCATCCATACAAATCGCATGAGGCCGAAGGCCGATTGCCTCTGCCAACAGCAGCAGCATTGGGGACGGGGCGACAGCCGGAACTTTCTCGGGCTGACTTGGTGAGCGGGAGTGGTATGAGATTTTTCTTTCGCATCCTGTTGCGGATTCTGAGTGTCGTTCGATCACTCTGGCCATGGCGAGGTGGGCCAAAGAGACGCGGCCGCTTCAATGGCGTGGCATTTCTTGATTCGTCCGTTGACCCGACAGATGAGTTGGATGCCCTGAAGTTGGTTCTCGTTGGGCAACGAGCAAGAGCTAAGTGGCTCAGATTTCGTTGCCCCTGCGGTTGCGGAGACGTTATTGCTGTGAACCTTATGACCAGCCATTACCCCCACTGGTCAGTCCAAGTACATGATGACGGTACATTGACCGCGCACCCGTCAGTCGATGCTAGGACGTGCGGAAGCCACTTTTGGATTCGATGCAATGCTATTGATTGGGTGTAGCGACTCTCTTTGGGAACCCCCGGGGGTTGGACATGCCGCCCTTATTGAAAGTAACTCCGTCCCGCCAGGTCGCTCGGGGCCCGAGGGGCGAAGTCGCCCCCCATTGTCATTCGACTGGGTGAAAGCGGCTGCGCCGCGGGGTGGGAGGACTCTCGACTTCGCCCCTCACCCTCCCGCCCCGACGGGACTGCCCGGTTGGGGTTCGGTGGGGCCGTCGGCCGCGTGCGCGGCGGGCGGGGCGGGCTGGGTGATCGGCGGCGGCTCGGGCGGGCCGGGGGCCGCG
>JAQGHS010000838.1 GCA_028291605.1 Planctomycetaceae bacterium
TACTGCCCTCGGGAGCCCCCGTCGTCGCATACTGCATCCCATGAAAATTCCACGGGTGATTCAGCGACCGCACCACCGCCACACGGTCCATGACCTTGGCCATGTTCGGCAGGTGTTCACAGACATCACAGCCCGGCAACGTCGAGGAAATCGGTTTGAATTCACCTCGAACTTCCACCGGCGCTTCCGGCTTCATGTCGCAGATTTCGAGATGACTCGGCCCACCAAACAGGTAGAGCAGGATCACATTCTTGGCAGATCCAAAGCCCGGTAACGTCGATACTTCGTCTGCCCCGCTCGGCGCCGCAAAACCGGTATTCAACAGGTTCGCACCGAAGACACTCAGCCCACCGGCCGTGAGCAGCTCACGTCGCGTGACGCCGTTGCACAGGCGCTTGGGTCCCCCGAGTATTCGCAGCATCAGGAGCTCCGGGAAGTTACTTGGCGCGTAGGAGAACTAAATTGCAGAAATGACATCGGACTCGGCGAACGACATTATGAATCGTCCTGAGTCCAAAATCCAGATCAATCATTGCTGATGTGAATCGGTCCAATAAGGTCGCAGGATGGCCGCCCGGGCCGTTGCATTTTGTCCTTTGATCGAGGAAACCAAGACTGGCATCATCACATCTTAGGAATCGATGACGAATTGCAGACGGGCAGGAGTGCCCATCCTACGCGTCAAGGCGACGGCGACGGACGGCGCATCACGGGTGCCGGGCAGCAGTCGACCGGGCACACGTCGTGATTCGCGGGATATTGTCCAATCGCCGGCCGATCAGGCGAATTCGCCATCCGCTCCTGAATCAAATCGGCAATCATTCGCACGAAATCGGGATGCACACCAACCGTCCCGGCCCGCACCATGTTGAGTCCGATCTGCTGGCACGTCTCACGGGCTTCTTCGTCGAGGTCGAACAGAACTTCCATGTGATCCGACAGGAATCCGATCGGCATCACGACAACATCTGTTGCGCCGGCAGTCTTGAGAGATTTCAAATGGTCGTTCACATCGGGATCCAGCCACGGATCTTCGGGCCGGCCGCTACGACTTTGATAGACCAGCTTCCACCGTTCTGGACCGATCCCCAGCGATTCCGAGACCAGACGGCAGCTCTCCGTCAATTGCTTGACGTAGTCGCACTGATTCGCCATCGACAGAGGGATGCTGTGAGCCGAAAAGGCAATGTGCGTTTGCGAGCGGCGGGCTTCGGGAATTTGCTCCAGCGCTGCTTTGAGTCGGTCGCTGCTCGCTGAGATAAACAGCGGGTGATTGTAAAACACGCGCAGCTTATCGACCTGAGGCGCGGTTCCTTCAACGGCCGCCTGAGCCTGCTGCACATTTTCACGATACTGCCGACAACTGGAATACGAACTATAAGCTGCCATGACAACACCGACCGCCCGCCGCAGCCCTTGGGCTGCCATCTCACGCAGCGTATCAGGCAACATCGGTGTCCAGTTGCGGTTCCCCCAATAGATCGGCAGCGTGACACCTCGTGCATCCAGTTCCTGTCGCAGGGCCGCAATCAACTCACGGCAGTGTCCGTTGATCGGGCTGACACCGCCGAAGTGGTAGTAGTGCTCCGCCACTTCCAGCATCCGTTCTCGGGGAACGGGGCGACCTCGCAGCACGTTTTCCAGGAACGGAATGACATCCTCACGACCTTCCGGCCCGCCGAACGAAACCAACAGGATCGAGTCATACGCCTCTGTTGTTGATGATTGAAGTTGCGATGCCGGGTTCTCGCTTGCTTGCTGACTCAATGTAGACTCCCTGTCGATGCTTGCTGGAACGGTTTTCCTATTGTAGAGCATCAGGCCAGTGCCGCTGAACTCCGCCGGAAATGATTTTCGGACGTTTTCGGCCTGAATCCTTTCGATTCATTTACAGAATCGTGTACAACCTGCAGATCGGCTCACGGACAGCGTATAATTTTCACGATGATCCCGAACAGGCAGTCTTGATAGGCACGGAGCGTCGCCATGTCGGAAAGTCCCCAGCCTTGGGTGGAAGGTCTCACAATTGGTCAGGCCCTGCGGCAGACCGTCTATCGGTTTCCGGAGTCTGAAGCTCTGGTCTTTCCCCAATTCCAAACGCGATTGAACTACCGCGAATTCGACCGTCAAGTCGATGCCGTAGCCCGGGGCTTGATGGCCCTCGGCCTGCAGCGAGGCGACCATATTGCGATTTGGGCCACCAATTGGCCGCAATGGGTACTGTTGCAATTCGGATCGGCCCGCATCGGCGTCGTCCTGGTGTGCATCAACCCTGCGTACCGCTCATCCGAGCTCGCTTACGTCTTAAAGCAGTCGGATACTCAGGTCCTGTTCCTCATCGACAAGTTCCGTTCATCGGACTACTACGCGATGGTTCATGAGGCGGTCCCGGAACTCGCGGGCTGTGGCGGCGAGAAATTGGCTTCACCCGGCTTCCCCAAGCTGCAGCGAGTGGTATCGATTGCTCCACAATCCAGTCCCGGGATGTTGGAGTGGGCTACATTCCTCCAAGACGGGGATTCCATCCCAACCGCTGCACTGACAGATCGCGCGGCAGAACTCGACCCTCAAGACGCCATCAACATTCAATACACTTCGGGAACGACGGGCTTTCCGAAGGGGGCGACACTCACTCATCGCAATTTGTTGTTGAACGCCTACTATATCGGCGAATGCCTGCATTTTACGGAACGTGACCGGCTGTGCATTCCGGTTCCGTTCTACCATTGCTTCGGCTGCGTGCTGGGAACGCTGACGGCATCACTGCGCGGCACTGCGATGGTGATCCCGTTCGAACATTTCCAGCCCGAAGCGAGTCTGAACGCGATCGAGCAGGAACATGCCACCGCGGTCTACGGCGTACCGACCATGTTCATCGCGATGCTCGATCACCCGACATTCACTGGTCGCAATTTTTCCTCGTTGCGGACGGGAATTATGTCCGGCAGTCCGTGCCCCATTGAAATCATGCGGCGCGTTGTCAACGAGATGCATGCGTCCGAAATTACTTGCGGTTACGGCCTGACAGAGAACTCGCCAATTATTACGCTGACGTCAACGACCGACGCTCTGGAGTTGCGAGTCACCACCGTCGGCAAGCCGATTCCGGGAGTCGAAGTCAAACTGCTCGACCCCATATCTGGCGACGAAGTCGGCAACGACACCAACGGCGAATTGTGCGTTCGCGGACACGGTGTGATGCTGGGCTACTACAACATGCCGGAAGCGACTGCCGCGGCCATTGATAGTGAGGGCTGGCTGCACACGGGTGATTTGGCACGGCGCCTGTCGAACGGGTATTTCCGGATCACGGGCAGAATCAAGGATATGGTTTGTCGCGGTGGCGAGAACATTTATCCTCGTGAAATCGAAGAGTTCCTCTACACGCACCCGGCCATTCAAGACGTCGCGGTCGTGGGCGTACCAGATCCCAAGTACGTCGAAGAAGTCGCCGCCTGGATCCGCCTCAAACCCGGTGCCACACTCACCGAAGACGAGCTGCGGCAATTCTGCAAAGGCCAGTTGGCCCACTACAAAATCCCCCGCTACGTCCGTTTCGTCCAGGAATTCCCACAAACGGTCACTGGCAAGATTCAGAAATTCAAGATCCGAGAAATCCTAATTGCAGACTTGGGGCTACAAAAGACCGCGGAACGCGAGACGGCATGAGTGTCGTTGATCGCTCCGCGATCGAAACGCAGTCGCAGTAGCGACGTTGCGTTACCCTCAGATTCTATCGCGCATTCCGACCGCATCAGTCGGAACGCGCGAGCGTCCGATATGTACGAAAATCGATAGATCATGAAACCGTGGGCTGGCGCCCGGCGCGACTGACTTCGAGAGACTCGTCAACTCGCTACTGCGACCGCGATTCGATCGCGGAGCGATCAACGACTATCATCCCCCAGTCTTCAGCTGTTCGGCAATCCACGTCGCCGACTGCTGGGCGGCTCCCTTGGGGGTCGTGTGCCCCTGGGGTTCCGCCAGAACGTGGATCTCGATGCTCGAACTATTGAATTTCTTTTCGATCGCGACCGCGGAGAGTTTACGTCCGAAAGCAATCATATTGTCCGTCCCGACTCGTTCGTCGCGATCTCCGATCACCAGCCAGACATTCCGATTCGCGAGCTCATTTGCCAGGTTCGAAACAGACAATGCAGCGGCTCGTTCGGGGTGCATCATGCCTTTGAATTCCGTGACCACGAATAAATCGGTCACTGGAGCCATCGCCGCTACGCAGCGGATGCGCGGGTCCTGGGCCGCCAGATGTAGGGCCGAGAATCCTCCGCGCGAAGTCCCCGTCGCCGCAATTTTCTCGACGTCGGTGTAACCATTCGCGACCAGGTAATCGAGCATCGCCTTGCCGCGCCGACCGAGGTCGCTCATCAGAGGCTTATCGGCCTCCAGGCGTTTCCGCCAGCCAGCGATGCCACCTCCCTCGCCCGCCATGACGTCCTGTCCATGACACGGCAAATCGATCGACACGCAGAGATAGCCTTGCTTGCCCAATGGCACTCCGCTTTGCAAGAAATAGGCGCTGGCCAGCGTCTCTTCTGCCGCGCCGGCTAACACGATCAGCGTCGGCGCTGGTTTCGCTGGCTTGTCGCCCAGTACGGCAAAGCGAACTCCGCCTTCTGTCTGGATGGTCTTCACTGTTGGCGGCTGGTCGGCGTGCAGTCCGCTGCCTCCCATCAGGCTCCACAGCGTCACGGCCAGCAAGCTTCCAAGTCGAATCCGATGTCGCATCGCGGCAATACGTCGCATGTCATCATTCCTAAAATGGATCCCGGTTCATTCACTTCATGACTTTAACATCATAACTTCCGGAAGCCGCGCCGTCTTTCACCTCGATGTTTAAATCGGTAGTAGCTGGGTCGGCATACTTCGCGTTGAATGGAGGTGGTCCCATTTTAGGTGCCTCACCGCCAGTCCGCGCAGGAACCGGAGCCGAGACGACGACCTTGTACCAGCCTGGAGGAGCTCCCTTCTTGGTGGCGGTAACTAATTCATACCTGCCTTTATCGTCCGCAGTACCGGCTGGCAGATATTTCGCCGTGTTTCCCTTGGCGGTATCAGGATGAAACGCGACTCCCGCACTTGGCAGGGGAGCCCCATCCACCGTGATCACCCCACTGACCCGTGATACCTTAGGCCCGTCATTTCCTGACCCGCCGCAACCCGACGTGACGACTGCAATCACTAAAGAACAAGCACAGACCGGAATAGACCAGAATCTAGAAACATGATGCGACATCGATGTAGGCCTTCCACATTAACAAGAGATAACCGCAGTCGACGCAGACGCTCGCATCGGCCGCAATGGATTAGCGGAAAATGATGAAGGACAAGATCCGATTGCGGTCGGCTGGAGCGCGTCGCTCACACCGATCCGTTGCCCGACTTTCCCAAGTCGGGCGCATCGTCGTGACGAGTTCGCCCGGCCCCGAAATGTCGGCAACGAGCAGTGCATTGACGTCCGTGCCTAGAACTCACCGATAACTTCGTTCCCGGCAACCGTGGACAAATCTCGGTACGTCTGCATGGCGATACTGTTCGAGATGAATCGAACGGACCCGTCTGCCATCAGAAAATGTGCACCACCAGTGTGCATACTGGCAAAACTCCACTTACGGTCCCAAGACACGCTGGCATTGGACTGCGAATTGTTATACGTGTTAATGGGTACTGCGGTCACGGCAGTCACGGCGGCAGCATTCATCCAGGTATTACCCGGCCCGTCACCCACGGCAAAATTGATATTCGCCACGCTTTCGCCAATGGCCAGGGTATTGCTGGTACCATCGGTGATGCTCGACATCTTCTTGTACTTGCGATAATTCAAGCAGTGGAACAGTCCGTTATTGTCACAAAATGAGTCACCGCCCGCCGTGACCACATTGTTAACGTAGGTTCCCCAGTCCCAATCGCTGCCGGCCACGCCCTTATAATCTGTGATAGCGACATTGACGCTGCCTGTAATGTAACTGGTGTTATCGATTTCGCGAGATCCAACCGGATCGCTAGGGCACAGCAATACGGGAATGACTGTTGCCAGTTGGCCACTGGCCGCCATCGTATTGACTCCCGGATTCGTCAGATTGTAGAGCGGCGCCTGGTCGATATACGGCAACAGGTGGACGATAAATCCCCATGATTTTGACGTTTGAGTCCACCCACCCACGGCGGCCGTATCGCCATATCCGCCGTACAAATTGATCGGAAACGCACCCAAGGCCTCGTGATAGTTGTGCAGGGCCAGGCCCAGCTGTTTCAAGTTATTTTTGCACTGCGAGCGTCTCGCCGCTTCACGGGCCTGCTGTACCGCGGGCAGCAAGAGCGCAATCAGCACTGCGATGATCGCGATCACCACTACCAGC
>JAQGHS010000854.1 GCA_028291605.1 Planctomycetaceae bacterium
CTCCAGTCCCTGGGATAGATCCTTTTCGGTCGGAGACTGCATTTGCAACAGCTGCGACCATCCGACGATGGCGTTCAACGGCGTTCGCAATTCGTGTGACAGTGTCGCGAGGAACTCATCCTTAAGTCGGTTCGCGCGTTCGGCGGCAGTTCTGGCAGATCGTTCGCTCTCTAAAAGCTGTTCGCGTTCCGATTCAATACGTCGCTTGTCGGTGACATCCGAGATAATCGCCAGGAGCACGTTGGGAGTGGAGTGAATCGAGATACTCCATTCGAGCTCGACGATGTACCCGTCACGATGCAGCAGGGGCAAGCTGCCACACCAGCTCGTTTGCTGTTGCAGGTGCTCTGAGATCTCGACGATCTTGGATTCGTGGCCGGCTCGCGCGAAGGCTGAGCAGTGTTTGCCCACCAGCTCTTCTCGCGTCCGTCCCAGGATCTTCGAGAAGGCGGGATTCGCATCGAGATAAATCATGTCGTTGCTGATCAGGCAGATCCCCATCAGGGCCTGATCAAAGATCGCCCGAAATTTGGCTTCGCTGCGGGCGAGCTCGCTCTCCATCTGGCGCGTGCGGAGAAAGGCCTTAATGGTGGCAATCAACACCAGGGGTTCCACGGGGTGGGTCAGGTATCCGTCCGCACCCGCCTCGAGACCTTTAATCTTATGGAAGTCCGACACGAAGGTTGCTGAGACGTGAATCACGGGGATCCGCGAGATGCTCGGATTCTGCCGGATACGGCGACAGACTTCATGGCCGTCGATATCGGGCAGGTCAATATCGAGCACGACGAGATCACACTGCTGGTCCGCCAGACTGAGCCCTTCCAAGCCGGTTGCCGCTTCGACGACGTGAAATCCGGCCTGTTTAATGACGCGGCCAGTCGCATAGCGTGTGGCTGGGTTATCGTCCACTAATAAAATCGTTTCCGGGGGACTGCTAAGCATCAGGACGCTCCCCCTCAGCCTCGGACTGAGTGCTCGCAGGACTTTCGGAAACTGGAGAACAGACTGGAATCTCGACGAAGAAATGCGAGCCGACTCCGGGCTCACTTTCTGCTCGCACACGTCCTCCTAACAACTCAGCGAACTTCTTACTCAAAGCTAACCCCAATCCCGAGCCGCGCATCCGTTTTTGGATGGGTGAATCAACCTGCACGAAGTCCTGGAACAGGCTCGCCAGGTTCTGCTGATGGATGCCGATTCCCGTGTCGCTGACGGTGAAGATCACCCAGCCCGGTGCACCGCGCGCCACGGCGACTCGGACTTCGCCCTTGAGCGTGAATTTAAGCGCATTGGAAATGAAGTTGCGTAGAATCTGCGACAGCTTTTTATCGTCCGTATACAACCGCGGCAGGTCGGGCGGTTCGTCAAATACCAGTGAGACCTCGGGATTGGTCAGGATGGGCTTGAACATGCCCCGCAGCGCCGAAAACAGGTCGACCATCTCAAACCAGGCGGGCGAGATGGTGATGCGGCCCGCTTCCACCTTGGCCAGATCCAATAAGTCGTCGACCATCTCCGACAAATCGACCGCCGATCCCTGGATGAACTTGACTTGCTTTTCCTGTTCCTCCGTCAGGGGACCGTCGAGCTTATCCAGGAGAATGCGCGCGATGCTGCGAATGGCCCCCAGCGGGACTCGAAACTCATGGCTCATGTACGACAGGAAGCGACTCTTCAGGTCGGACGCCTCACGCAGGGCTTCCGCCTGATCGTCCAGCTCGGCATACAGGGCGATCACGCCGTTGTTGGTCTCGGCCAATTCGGCGTTCAGGGATTCAATTTCGCTCCGGGCACGGGCGAGCTCCAGGCGCAAGTCGACGGCGTCACGGGAGTCAGTGAGCGACACCGCAGGTGGTGTCTCAGCCGGCGATCCGGGTTTCAGTTGATCTGTCATCACGTTCAGACCTTCAATGAACTCCAGCGGACAACGACGACCGTCGCGTCATCGCGCCCGCGCTGAAAATCGCGATATAACACTCCCGCGATGATCGCCGGATGGCGTTGCATGAGCCCCGGGTATTTCTCAAATGTCCAGCGACCCTGCAGCCCATCAGAATGCATCACCAGGATCGCTCGATCACCGTACGAATATTCGAATTCCTGAACCTTGTGGAACTGAACTCCCACGATCCCATTGTGAGATGTGAGTCCACGTCTGTCTGCGCCTGAGACCAATGTTCCGGAAATATTGCCGACTCCGGCATACTTGAGTTTCGACTGGTGGGTGTCACAACGGGCGACCGCCAGAGCGGCTCCGCGAGTCCCGCACAGGGCGCTATGCGCCGCCTGCACGATGGCGCTGGGTGCGGCCTGGCGGGTCTCCAGGAAGGCCTCCGCCGCTTTATCGGCGGCTTCCGCGGCTAAAGGACCATGTCCCAGGCCGTCGGCGATCATCAGGCTGAACCATCCGTCCCCAGTCGCCAATCTCCAGCAGTCGCCGCATTCCGTTTCATGCGGTGCCGGGATCGACACGGCTCCCCAGACCAGCGAATTCGGCGTACTCGCCACCGGCTCGCGAGACACCCTCGACAATACGATCGTACCGTGATCGACTTGCGAATAGATATCAAATTCGTCGGACTGGCGGCGGATCGCTCCCAACCCCTGGCCGGCAGTGCCACCGGTCGAATAGCCGTCCATCAACGCCTTATCGAGATGCGCGATGCCGCGACCTTGATCGAGGGAAATCAACTCAAACGCAGATCCCGAGGCCGTTTCAATGACCTGGGCGAGCAACTTACCCTGTCCGGCATGACGCACCAGATTGGTCGCCAATTCGGTCGTAATGATCGCGAGTCGCCCTTTTAGAGTTTCACTGTACTGGGCGTCACTGCTCAGCCGCGCGACGATCCGTCGCGCTTCCCCGACCTGGCTGATGTCGGCTACCGGAATCACAATCTGCGTGGGCATAGCACATTCATTTCCACCTGGTAATCGTCACTCGCGTACCTTTACCAGGCGTACTTTCAATTTCGAAGTCATTAACGAGCCGTTTCGAACCCGACAGCCCCATGCCGAGCCCATGTCCCGAGGTCCAGCCGTCGGTCATCGCTTGCTTCAGATCCGGGATTCCCGGTCCTTCGTCCTTAAAACTGAGCTTCAGACCTTTCCGGCCCCCATCCAGAATCACTTCCCAATAGAGATCGCCGCCGCCCCCGTAAATCAGCGTATTTCTCGCCAATTCACTCGCGGCCGTCACAAATTTCGTCTGATCCACGATGCTGAAGGTCAGCTCCTGGGTTAATTTCCTAACAGCCTGGCGGGCCAGTACGATGTCTTGTTCAGAACGTATGGGCAGTACGTCAGACTTGATCACAGACATCGTCTGCCTCCTTATCCGCTAAGGAAGTCCGGAGCAGATGCATTCCGCGTTCCACATTGAGCGCAGTTTGCACACCCGTCAGCGTCAGACCCAATTCGACGAGTGTAATCGCGACTGCCGGCTGCATGCCGACGACAACCGTCTTGGCATCCAGGATGCGGGCCATGCTCGAAGTATTGGCAATCATGCGCCCAATAAAGGAGTCCACAATTTCCAGCGAGGAGATATCAATCAAGACCCCCTTCGCATTCGTCTTTTCGATTTTCGCAGTCAGGTCATCCTGCAGCGTCAGAGCCAGCCGATCATGGAGATCAACTTGAATCGTCACCAGCAGAAACTTACCCATTTGCAGGATGGGAATGCGGTCCATGTTGTTACGATTCCCTTTAGGCTTTGGACTTGGTGATGGAGAAGCCGCTACGTTTCAAAGCCAGTGACAGCGCGTCTGCCAGGTTGGCCTTTGTCGTGACACCTTCCAGATCGACCCCCAAGTGGACGATTGTCTGGGCAATTTGAGGACGAATGCCGCTGATAATGCAATCGGCCCCCATCAGTCGAATCGCCGTCACGGTCTTTAACAGGTGCTGAGCCACCAGGGTGTCGACCGTGGGGACGCCAGTAATGTCGATAATGGCAATTTCCGAGCCGGTATCCACAATCCTCTGGAGCAGCGATTCCATCACAATCTGGGTGCGGGCACTGTCGAGCGTACCGATCATCGGCAGCGCCAGAACGCCTTCCCACAGCTTGACGACGGGCGTCGACAGTTCCAGTAATTCCTCTTGTTGGCGGCGAATCACGTCCTCTCGCGTCTTCTGAAAAGAATGGACTGTGTGCATTGCCAGTTTGTCGAGGAGCTCCGTGGCCACCCACGTTTCTTCAGCCAGTCCGTCCGCGTCGCTCCCCAACTCTTTACGGAGCCGGGTAAATAACGGCTTTTTGACGGAGAAGATAAATCCGGCCGTCTGGTCAGACCGGAAGCCCTGCGCCACCCGGCTTCGCGAAATCCCGTCGAGAAAGTCGCGCACCGCTTGCCATTCAGCGGTCCCAATATTGTCGAGATTGCCGGATTGGGTGGCCTCGCGCAACTGACTGATAAATTCCGTCGCCTGATTTCGCAGTTCCGTTTCGCTGATGCGCCCGTCGCTATCAGCCCCGGAAGCCTTCAGTTCGCCGAGCCAGTCGTTCAGCAAATCGGCCTCGTACTTCTTGAGAATACCGACAATTCGACTTTGCCCTTTTGCCATCGATGTTTCTCCTGATCCCCTGCTCGAAATGGTCGAGAACCACTATGTATCAACAACGCGTGATGCGTGGGACTACCGCAGCACGCCCCGGCGGTACTTTCTCGGGAAAAGCTGCGACACTACACTATGCGGCAGGGAGTACGCATTTCAACTCCGGACAGCTCGCAATCACGCCAATTTCGATTAATGACCGGTTCCATCGAAATCGGTGATCCAACGCCTGTTGGCCCAGCTACCAAATTGATTTTTGAGCGGCCAGCTTGATTGAGGGGTGTCGTCACAATGAATGCCGGATGGGCATCTCGTCGGTTGGAATAAACACGCAAAGCATCCGTTTTGGCTGTCCCTCAAGGTCGTCCAGACTCAAAATCTATGCTGACATCAAATGTTGACCATTCATTGAACAGGTCCCGACTGCAGAAGTGCCAACGCATTTTGAATCGCAGCGCCAGACGCAGTGTTGTCGAAGATGCACCAGCATTCACGCCCCTCGGCCTGCGCCGTACGGAAGCTATTGGTCAACCGCGACAGGTGTGCGTCGTCATACGCTGAGTAATACATCCGGGGTGAGCCGTGCCAGCGATAGTAAATCAGGTTGAGTGAGCCGCCCGGTACCGCGGCCGCCGGAACAACGGCTGGATCGGCGGCGACTTGAGCGATACCGCAGGATTCGAGTACGGAATTCGCGTCAGGTTCAAACCAACTGACATGACGAGGTTCACAGACGATAGCGGCGGATGACTGCTTCCGAATCATCGTGAAGAAGCGAGTGGCCAATTCACGATCGAATCGCAAGGTCGGCGGAAGCTGCACGAGCAGGCATCTAAGTCGATCTTCCAGCGCGGAGACTTCATCGATGAACGATTGAAGCTCACTAGACTCAATCGCCAGGCGGCGTTCGTGCGTAATCACCTTTGGGATTTTCACCGAAAAGCGAAAGTCCTCGGGAACCGACTCGGCCCATCGACGATATGTAGTGGGTCGATGAGGTCGGTAAAACGAGGTATTAATTTCGACAGCTGGCAAACGAGCAGCATATCTACCGAGATGGCTGTCACCGGCAGGAAATAGAGCCGACGCGTCACCAGATAGACTCCATCCAGCACAGCCCACATAAACCTTTGCATTGAGAAGACTCAGCGGCGCTGTACTATTCTTCGTCTTATTCATAGTGCCCCCGACGATAACTTTCGAAAAGTTGAATTTACTCTGCCGAGATCACTCCAATCGGTACTCAAGGCCTCTTGATAAGGATTGCGATGGATCAACTTCACGTGTATAGCAATTGGCAATTACTGCAAAAGAAGGTTCTACGGTTGAACTTTCCCAAATGCTCTTTGGTTAATAGGATATCACAGCGCGGGCACGTTCGTTTGGTATGTACCAGCCAATGTTTTCTTAAGACGAACGCCTTCTTCCATTCGAGGAAATCGAAGCTGTATTTGCGAACCTCGGCGATCAACTCGGTGAGCTTTCTCGCTGGCAAAGCACCCACCTTCGACTGCGGATGAATTTTGATTCGAAAGAGCACCTCGTTTTTGATGATGTTTCCCGACCCGGCAAAAATCTCCTGATCCAGCAGTGCATCACAAACGAGCATGGTCCCTTTTTGCTTGAGCTTCTTACGTGCTGACTTGGGATCCCACAAATCGGACATGACATCAGTCGTCCAATCGTAGATCTCGTCGAGCGGCTCGTCCAAAAGTTTGACAGAGCACGCATAGAAGTTCATGACCCCCTTGCGAAACTTGAGACTTAAGCGCGGCGTCGATTCACGCTCTTCGTTGATGCGGTAAGACCCAAACAGCATGAAATGGATCTTAATGGTGAAATGTGGGAAGCAAATCAAGAAGTGCTTGCCCCAACTTTTAAAAGCGACCACTGTTTCGCCCAGGGCTCGTTCTATTTCCACTTTCGAATTGCCGGTGACGGAAATAACCTTCTTCCCTTCGAACGGAGCTGCGAGCTCTTTCAATATGACGATTGATGGGCCTTCTGGCATAACTCACACTCACTATCATTCAATCCTAAGAGAGCGTTCTGACCGTCAACTGCTCTTCAAGTCGCATGCTTATGACGCATCATCAGGCGGAGAGCATCAAGTGTATCTGCCTGCTCTGGCGTCTTATCGTGACGCCAACGCACGATCCGCGGGAAGCGAACTGCAATTCCTGATTTATGTCGCTTTGAATCCTGGATGTCCTCAAACGCGAGTTCAAACACGAGTTGGGGAGTGACGGACCGCACCGGGCCAAATTTCTCGAGCGTGTTTTGACGCACATACCGATCGACCTCGCGGATTTCTGCATCGGTCAGCCCCGAGTATGCCTTCGCGAAGGGAACCAGTGCGTCCCCCTCCCACGCCGCGAAGGTATAGTCTGTGTACAAGCTCGCTCGACGACCGTGTCCTCTTTGGGCATAGATCAGAACTGCGTCGCATGTATACGGCTCGATTTTCCATTTCCACCACAGTCCGGTCACACGTCCAACACCGTACTCCGAATCGGCACGCTTCAGCATCATACCTTCCACTTTCTGTTCACGGCTGGACGCCCTCAGGCTCGCGAGAGTGTTCCAAGAATCTGCCGAAACCAATGGCGAAAGAGTGATCGATTTGTTGCCCATTTCGTCCGCGAAGAGCATCTCGAGTCGACGGCGCCTGTCATTGAAGGGCAGCATCCGGATGTCGACGCCATTTTCTTCCAACAGGTCGAAGGCGACGAACCGGACGGGAACTTCGGACAGCAGTTTCTTGCCGATCGTCTTGCGGCCGATCCGGCGTTGCATTTCGCTGAATGGCAGGACGCCCTCATCGTTCCAAGCCAGGATTTCACCATCCAGAACTGTCCCGTTTGGCAACCGATTTGATGCCGCGAGCAATTCTGGGAATTTTTCAAGCATCGGCTCTTCGCCGCGCGACCAGACGAATGATTGACTGCCACGTCGAATGATTTGTCCCCGGATACCGTCCCATTTCCATTCGACCAGCCAGTCCCGAAGTTCTCCCAGAGATTGCACATCTCCATCGGTTGGATGGGCCAGGCAGAAAGGGTAGGGTCGACTGACATCTGCCTCGCCACCATCGTGGCTCAATAAGGATTGAAAGTACTGCGGATCGGGTTGCCAAGTCCCCATCAGCCGATGCGCGATCGTCGCCACTTCGACACCGCTGACCTCGGCCAAGGCACGGACCACCATCTGTTGAGCAACTCCGACACGGAATTCTCCGGTGACGAGTTTGTTAAAGACGAACCTCTGGTGAGTCGACAGTTCAACCCAAGCCGAGAGAATTGTGCTGTGGCGCTGGTCGTCGGTCATGGAACCGAGGGGGCGGATTCTCTCTTCAATCCATTCTGTTAGCGACCCCGTCGAACCTTCCGTTTGATCGGGTAGTAAAAGTGCCAAAGTTTCCGCGAGATCGCCCACGGCCCCGTAACATTCCTCAAACATCCAGTCCGCGATTCCACACGATTGAGCGCACCATTCCCTCAAACGAGCGGTCGGAATGAGACGCTTGAAGCGCCGGCCGCTGAGAAAATAGACGGCCCAGGCGCCATCGCTCGCGGAACAATGCGAGAAATACTCGCGCATCGCAGCAATCTTCCTGGTTGTTTTCGTGGTCTCGTCCAGTGCGCGGTACAAGGCAGCAAACTCTTTCATGCGTCTGCCTCCCCCTCTTCAACTGCATCGATCTCCACATCATCGCGTTCACCGATAAACTCAGTATGTAAGGGGGCGGCATCGATACCCGACTCTTGCAGCCACCGCACCATCGGCCCAGTGCGGCCATGAGTTGCCAGCACGCGTTCGGCATGCGTGGCCTGGATTGCAGAGACCAGTCCGGGCCAGTCGGCGTGATCAGAAATCACAAAGCCCCGATCGACTGCGCGTCGGCGCCGGGTTCCGCGCACCTGCATCCAGCCGGAGACGAATGCGGTCGAAATGTCCCCGAACTTCCGCATCCAAGGCGTGCCGTTCGCCGATGGTGGGGCCACGATCAAAGCCCCCTTCCAGTTCTTTTTTCCATGCGCTTGTCCGACATAGAGTGTTTCCGGCAACAAGACGCCAGATGCTCGATAGTCGGCGTTGACTCGCTCCACTGCTCCGTGACAGAAGATAGGGCCGATCGATGCGTCAACGCCAGCAATAATCCGCTGCGCCTTACCAAGCGAATAGGCGAATATCACCGAGGCTCGCTCTTCGTCACAGTTTGCCCGCCACCAACGATTGATCTCGTCGATGACGCTGACTTGCGACGGCCAGTGATAGATGGGCAAGCCGAACGTACATTCTGTGATGAACGTATTGCAGACGAGGGGAACGAAACGCTCACATGTTGCGTCGGGGGCCAGCTTGTAGTTACCAGATACGACCCACACTTCGCCCTGGAATTCGACTCGGACCTGTGCGGAACCCAGAATGTGTCCGGCAGGATGCAGTGACAGGTTCACTCCATTCATTGTTAGGTTTTCGCCGTATGAAACCGTATCGATGACTGCCTCTGGATCCATCCGCGTTTTCAAAACCTGAAGACCTTGGAACGTCGTCAGGTAGCGACCGCTCCCACGCCGCGCATGGTCGCCGTGCGCGTGCGTGATGACCGCTTGCGAGACGGGCAGCCAAGGATCAATATAGAAATCACCCGGCTCGCAATAGAGACCTCGATCGGTGACAGTGACCAAGTCTGACATACGATTCTCACATCCTACTGGGCGGTTTCTAGTCCTTCGTTGGCACGGCTAGCCACCGAGACCCGTTCCGCATTTTCAGAAGGCACGATCTGGCGACCATGCTGGTTGGCATACACCTGTGTAAACTCGGCTCCGAAGAACATGATCTGGGCCGAGTAGTAAACCCATACCAGCAGAACGACCAGCGATCCGGCCACACCGTAAGAAGAGGCCAGCGCACTGTGCCCAAGATAGAGACCGATTGCGAATTTACCGATCGTGAACAAGATCGATGTGATCAATGCACCAAGCCAGACATCTTTCCAGTCGATTTTGACATCGGGTAAAAACTTAAACATCATGGCGAACACACCGGTAAATACGGCAAGTGAGACCACGAGGTTGACGATTCGAGAAACGACCTGCAGAGACTCGGGCCAGTGGATCGAGTAGTTTCCCAAGGCGGAGAGTCCAGCGCTAATAACGAGTGAGACGAGAAGTAAGAAAGCCACGCCCATGACCATGGCCATGGACAGGAATCGATCCTGTATGAATCCCCAAACCCCACGGCCCGCTTTGGGTTTGACCTCCCAAATCGTGTTCAGACTGTCCTGAAGCTGGCCAAACACCCCCGACGCACCAAACAACAGCGTTAAGACGCTGAGTACCGTGGCGATGGTACCTGACTCGGGTTTGTTCGCGTTTTCGAGCATCGCCTGGACCGCCTGGCCACCTTGCTCACCAATCAACGATTGGACCTGCCGCTCAATTTCGCCGCGGGCTGCTTCATCTCCAAAGACGGTCGCCGCGACACGCAGTGACAACACCAGCAGCGGTGCGATCGACAGCGCCGTATAGAACGCCAACGCGGCACCGAGCCTGG
>JAQGHS010000862.1 GCA_028291605.1 Planctomycetaceae bacterium
TTACGCCGCCCGGCTCACCAAGAAACTCTTACAACGTCCACGCTGGTTTCGGTGACGGGACGGCCCAGATGGGCGTCTGTCCGTCATTCTCGGCGTGAGGTCCGTGGATCGCGGGGCATGTCGTTCCGGGTAACACTTGGAGGTCGAAGATCTCGGTGACTCCGGACTTGAATTCCAACGTCGCGACACAAGCGCGCGTGGTCATGTCGATGACCGCCAGGCCGCATTTCAGTGACTCACGGCGTGCGGCCAATGGGACTCCGCCGAAGGTACTCGTCTCGCGGATTTTCGAGAGACCCACGAACGCATAATTGCCGTGAAACGCCAGGCCCCGGGTATAGCCCGGTAAATCGCCGACGACGTCCTTCAATCCCGTCGCCGGGTCGAGACGCAGGAATTGTCCGCAACCGGAATCCAGCAGCCAGAGATGCCCCTGATACCAGCGCGGCGAATGGGGCATGGCGAACCCTCGCGCGACGACACGACCCGACGGGACTTCGATCACACAACCACTGTGGGTTTTGTCGGGCCGCCAGCCCTCTTTGGTGTCGGTCTCCGACATCGCTGTGACGAATCTCGGCCGCCCCGCATCCCACGCCATCCCGTTCAAATGACAGCGGTCTTCGGGAGCCAACGCGGAAATGAAAGGGGGCATCCAGCGCGACACGAAATTGAAGTCTGGATGGATGGTACAGAGGCATGAGAACAGAGTATTCACGACCCACAATTCGTCGCCGGACCATGCCAATTCATGCGTATCGATCGGCCCGGTAAACACCGACGAGCGACTCAAGTAGCAGCCGTCAAACTGTCCGGCGGGTTCCAGTTGAGGCACCAGGTCCGGCATGCTCCGCAGGGTCCAGATCTGATGGCCGCCACTGATGGCCAGCCGATCGGGTCCGACGCCGATCCCCATGCAATGATCGAAATTGTGAAACGACAGGGCCAATCTCCCGCCGCGAGCTCCCACCGAGATCAGCTTTCCGGCCTGATAGGTTGAGACCAGCAACGAGATCCGCAGTTGCTCGAGGAGGGCAGGGAGGGTCTGGCTGTGCTCGAACTGCACTTCGCGAATGGCGTCGGTTGGGGCTTGGTCGGGCATGGTTGATTTCAAAACTGTGGGATAGGCATCCTGCCTGTCATTTGTCACCTCAAGTGACAAACCCGGAGTCCATTCGTCCTGCGATCGCCACTTTGATTGCCACAGTCTGTTGGTTTATCGCTTTGTCGCTTCGCGATTGACAGGCAGGATGCCAATCCCACGGTTTGCGCCCGACTCTGGAGAGTCGGGCTACGACGGACTAACGTCCCAACTTCGTCGCCAACTCCTCCGCCTGATTCACCAGGCTGCGGAGAACTTCAAAACCCTTCTGCCAGAAGTGTTCGTCGTTAATGTCGGCTCCGACGCGTTGCAGCAACTCGGCGGGCGCCCACTTGCTGCCGGAACGTAGCAGTTCGAGGTACCGCGGCGTGAAGGCCTGGCCTTCTTCCTGGTACATCCGATAGAGCGACAGCACCAGCAGTTCGCCAAACACGTACGCATAACAATAAAACGGCGTGTGGATGAAGTGCGGGATGTACGACCAGCCCCAGCGATAAAGCTCCAGCATGTCGACGGCCTCACCGTACAACTTGTGATTCGCATCCCACCAGAATTGGCAGAGGTCGGGGCTCGACAATTTCTGTTCGCGACGGGCCGCGTGTGCGGTTTGTTCGAACCGGGTGAGTACGTTCTGGCGGAAGACGGTGGCGAAGGCGTCCTCGACCTTGCTGCAGAGCAATCCCAGGCGGACTTCCGGGTCTTGCTCGATCCCCATCAAATGGTCGAACGTCAGAAATTCGCCGAAGACGCTCGCCGTTTCCGCGACCGGCAGCGGGTGATGGAAGTTGAGGTACGTCTGCTCACGCGACAGGTATTGGTGGATGCCGTGCCCCAGCTCGTGGGCCATCGTGTTGACATCGCGCAGTTTGTCGGTCCAGTTAAGCATCACATAGGGATGGATCGTCGGCACAATGCTCGCGCTGAAGGCCCCGCCACGTTTGCCGGGTCGCACTTCGGCATCGATCCAGTTGTGCTCGAAGAATTTGCTGGCGATCCCCTGCATGGAGGGATCGAATTTGCCGAACGCCGCCAGCACCATGTCGCGGCCGTTTTCATAGCTGCAACTGGGCATTTTTGTCGCCACAGGAGCGTATTGATCGTACGTCGCCAGCTTGTCGAGTCCCAACAGCCGCGCCTTCAAACGGTAATAGCGGTGGGCGATGTCATAGTTGGCCTCGGTCACCGCCTGCATTCGTTCGACCACCAGCGGCGAAATCTCATTCGCCAGATGCCGGCTTTCGATCGGGTTGTTGTAGTGCCGGATCTGGTCGTTCAGACTGTGGTCTTGGGTGATCGCGTTGTAGACGTTCGTCAGCACCAGTTCATGACTCGACAACTCGTTATAGAGGCACTCCTGGGCCGCTTTACGCAGATTGCGATCGGGCTGATAGGACAACGCGAGCAGCGCCGGCTGAGTCAACGTCTGAGTTTCACCGTCATATTCGAGACGGTATTCCAGCGACGCGAGGAACTCATCGAAGAGGTTCACCCACGCACCGCGTGCCGTCAGTGACTTCTGGTTGAGGAGGACTTCTTCCTTCTCGCCCAGGGTATGCGGCTTGTAGCGCCGGCTGGAAATCAAGTAGTGCCGATAGTTCTGCAGTTCGGGGGCATCGGCCAGCTTGAGTGCCTCGGCTTCGGGAACTTCCAGCCATTCCAGATCGAAAAAGGTCAGGCGATTTTGAATGTCGACCGAGGCCTGATCGATCTTATCTTCCAACTGCCGGCAGCCGGTATTGAGGTTCTCAACAGCCGTCCGCAGCCCGGCATAGGCCCCCAATTGAGACAATTTCTGATAGAGGCTCTCGAGCTCCGCCAAGGCCGTGCGGATGAGTTCTGCGGACGGTTTTTTCGCGAACAGACCGCGATAGGTCTTGGAAAATGCCTCGCTGCCCGCCTGACAGGCCTGCAAATCAGCCTCAATCTGGGGATCGTCGAGCCCCTTGTAGATATCATTCAAGTCCCAATAGACGCCTTGAGCGGAACTGGGGGTATTCATGAGGACCTTTCAAAGGATAGAACAGCGCAGGGTCGGGAGTACGAGTTTTCGAAATTGGCCGAAGTCATGTTGATTTCCAATTGGGACGCTCAACGGCCAATCTCGAAAAATCGTAGTCCCGACCCCCGATCAACCAGAAACCGTACGGAAGCCGGAATATACCGGATTCAAATCTGTCCCGGCTAGGGGCAAGTTGTTTGCTATTATAGGCAACCGGCGTCCGTAGGTCGGGTCTCCTGGCCCGACCTAGTGTTGGGTAAGTCGAATGCGCCGGGGTCGGGCCTACGATTTTTCGAGATTGGCCGATTGGCCGGTGCTGAAGACTTCGTCGAGGACGGCCAATTTCGAAAACTCGTACGCCCGACCCCTCAATCAACGTTATGACTCCGTTCGCGATCATCCCCGCTGCTGGACTGAGCCGTCGTATGGGGCAGCCGAAACTGCTGCTGCCGTGGCGCGGGACGACGGTCATTGCGCACCTCGTAGGCGAATTGCAGGCGGCGGGCGTTTTGCAGATTTTTGTCGTCCTGCGTTCCAGCGACGCGGCACTGCACGCCGCTGTTGTCGCGGCCAAGGCGATTCCCCTGCAACCAACGACCGATCCGCCCGATATGCGGAGCAGCGTGGAGTTCGGTTTGAGCATCGCGGCAACCGCGGTAGAGAATCTCGCATCCCGCGGCTGGCTGCTGATTCCTGCGGATCATCCGATTGTGTCTCGGACCACGGTCACGGCTTTGCAGGCCTCGTTTCGCCCCGGGATACGACAGATTCTGATTCCGACGTACGCGGGTCAACGAGGCCATCCGACGCTCTTCTCCAGCGATTTTGCTGCTGAGGTGGCCTCGATTCCGGCGGATTGCGGCCTCAACTGGCTGGTCCGCCAGAACGCGGCAGCCATTCAGGAAGTCCCTGTAGCCGACTCAGGTGTCATCGTCGATCTCGACACGCCGGAGGATTATCAGGCGCTTCTCAACCGGATTCCGTAATCTCCATAACATTCAACACAGTAATACTTTAAAAGTCTCAATCAGGTCTAGAGCAGGGCGAGTCCCGACTGGTCCTACCACTCCGCTCGCTCCTGCGACTAGAATCGTGAAATCAAGCTGCGATTGCCGGCCACTCGAACTACGAATTATTGACCACGGACCCGCCCAAACCAACATGTCCACACAGCCCTCTCAATCCGATTTCGACCGTCTGCCCGAAGAATTGCCGCCGGTTCAGCCCCCGTCTGCTGCGTTTATTGCGAGGTTGTTTCTGGTACCGGGCTTGATCGTCATGGCGATCATCGTGGTGTGGCTGTTGATTTCCCGCATGGCCAGCGCCGAGCAGGATTGGCGCTCGCTCGTGAACGACATTCAAAGCCCGCAGGACCACATCCGATCGCGAGGCATTTTCGGGCTGGCCCAGCAATTACTGGCCGAGCAAAGCTCCCCGGCCCCTGGTCCAAAACTGCGTGATAACCCTGAAATTGCACAGCAATTGTCGGACTACCTGATCAAGGAATTGAAGACTTCGGCAGCGAGCGAAGCGACGATCAAGCAGCAGGCCATCCTCTCGCGTACCCTGGGTTTGTTTCACCAGCCAGATGTCGTCCTGCCGGCGCTAGCACAGGCCATCCAGTCACAGCATGATCTGGAAGTCCGCAAGAACGCATTGGGCTCGATTGCCGTCATCGCGGGACGAGCCATGGAGGCGAATCAGCCCCTGAACCTCGATTTAGTGCAGCCCGCCGTGATGGAAGCCGCGACCGATCCGGCGCCTCTCGTCCGTCAACTGGCGACCTACATTCTGGGGCTGATGCCGGGCGACGTTTCCCTGCAGCGATTGCAGGTATTGCTGGTGGATTCGGATCCGAGTACCCGAGTCAACGCCGCCGTCGGTCTGGCCCGCCAGGACTCCACCGCGGGATTCGACGTCTTCCTGGAAGTCCTGAAAGACGCGACAGCCAAGCCAGCCACAGTCGGCTCGCCCGAAGAATTCGCCCAATTCACCCAGATCAAGAACGCCCTGGCGGCGCTGGACAAGGTCAAATCCAAGCTCAACGACGCCCAGAAGGCAGAATTGATCAAGATTCTGGAGCCTTTAGGCCAGTCCTACCGCGAGCCAAAACTTCGGGTCGAAGCTCAGTTGCTGTGGAAATCGCTGACGGGAAAATAACCAAGGACAACTGACCAAGGACCAAGGACAAAACCCAGCATTTTTCCCCCAAAACCCTCGCTGGCATCAAACTTACCAATTTGTTACACTGGCGAGCTTCGAACATTCGGCCCATTTTTGTGGGATTTTGCGTTCCGCAGCCGGGTGTCGTCACATCTAATTTGGCATCTTGAGTGGCTGACGCGGCCCAGTAAGTAATTTTCTGGAGACGAGTTGTTCGGGATGGCTAGTGCAGGTTGTTCGTATGGTTGATCGGAACCTGATTCGGGAATACAACATTGATGAGGAAGATTTCGAGGCTCAGTTCGCGAGCCTGACGAATGCCGCCGCCAAGGATATGGGCGTTGCGGAATTGGCAGAGGGAGAAGAATGGGATTTCGACGACCTGATCGTCGACTCCGCCAAGGAATTCGATGCCGGTAAGATCCTCGCCGGCCATGTCATTCGCGTCGAAGGTGACGACGTCCTGGTTGACGTCGGCTACAAGAGCGAAGGCGTCGTTCCGCTGAGCGACTGGGAAGAAGGCGAAGCGCCCCCCGAACCAGGCCAGGCCATCGAAGTTCTGCTGGAAGAAGTCGAAGACTCATCCGGCCTTGTCCTCTTGTCGAAGAAGAAGGCTTCCCGCATTCGTAGCTGGGAAGTCGTCATCTCCAAGTACAAAGAAGGGGACGTTGTCTCCGGTGCTGTCGTCCGCAAGATCAAGGGTGGTCTGCTGGTCGATATCGGCGTCAACGTGTTCCTGCCCGCCAGCCAGGTCGACATCCGTCGTCCGGCCGACATCGGCGATTACATCGGCCGCACCATTGAGTGCGTGATCCTGAAGATCGACGAAGCCCGCCGCAATATCGTCGTGTCACGCCGCAAGCTGATCGAAGACAACCGCGAGAAGATGAAGCGCGATCTGTTGTCCAAGATCGCCATCGGCGAGATCCGCAAGGGTCTGGTCAAGAACATCGCCGACTTCGGCGCGTTCGTCGACCTGGGTGGCATCGACGGTCTGCTGCATATCACTGATATGAGCTACGGCCGCATCAATCACCCGTCGGAACTGGTCAAGATCGACGACGAAATCGAAGTCATGATCCTTAACGTCGACACCGACCGCGAGAAGATTGCCCTCGGCTTGAAGCAAAAATTCCCCAGCCCCTGGGCTGTGGTTTCGGAAAAATACCCGGTCGGTACGAAGATCACTGGCGAAGTGGTCAACGTCATGTCCTACGGTGCCTTCGTCAAGCTCGAAGAAGGTATCGAAGGCCTGGTCCACATCAGCGAAATGTCCTGGACCAAGCGTGTCAATCACCCGAGCGAACTGGTTGCCATTGGCGACAAGGTCGAAGTCGTGGTGCTCGGCATCAGCAAGGAAAAGCAAGAGATTTCGCTGGGCATGAAGCAAACTCAGCCCAACCCGTGGGACAACGTCGCCGGCAAATACCCGGTCGGTCAGATTGTCACCGGGACCGTGCGGAACCTCACCAACTACGGTGCCTTCATCGAAATCGAAGAAGGTATCGACGGCCTGTTGCACGTCAGCGACATGTCCTGGACCCGCAAGATTTCGCACGCCAGCGAAATGTTGCAGAAGGGTGAAAAGGTCACCTGCCAGGTGTTGTCAGTCGATCAGGAACGCAAGCGTATCGCTTTGGGCCTGAAGCAACTGCAGAACGATCCGTGGAGCACCACCATCCCCGAGAAGTATGCTCCGGGTGCCGTGGTCACGGGTACGGTCACCAAGTTGACCAACTTCGGTGTGTTCGTGGAACTCGAGCCGAGCCTCGAAGGTCTGCTGCACATTTCGGAACTGGCCGACAAGAAGGTCGAGAATCCCGAAGAAGTGGTGAAGGTCGGCGATCAGATCGAAGTCCGCATCCTGCGGGTCGACATCAACGATCGCAAGATCGGCCTCAGCCGCAAGCTGTCGGGCCCGATCGAACCGGAACCCAAGGCCGCCGGTGGTGGCGGTGGTGGAACACCGGGAGTCGGTGGTGGCGACAGTTCAGCTCCTCGCGAAGAGCTGAAGGGTGGAACCAGCGGGACCTCAGGGCCATTGTTCACAATGGATAGCCCTGCACCCGCACCAGTTGCTGAAGCAACTGAAACACCTGAGGCCACTGAAGTCGCAGAGACACCTGAAGCCGCTGCTGAATAAGCTGTGGTCACCAGGAATTAAGTAGAATCCCGCAGCTCGGTCTTCTGTTAAGGAGACCGGGCTGTTTTTTTGTCGTCGCGATTGGTCGAGGGAATCGTTCGTGGGATGGGACTCCAGTCCCGTCTGAGCCTGTAACAATCGACGCGGAACAAGCTTGAAGCCCTCGCGAACTTCGCGGAGCGCACGCCAACAATCACTCTTAGTCGCACGCGAGTCTCGAACCAATCAGCCGGCACGCGTTCGCGTCCGGTTCTAAACCGTGGGCTAGCGCCCAGCGGCTGATTTCGTCCGGATGATCGCAAACCCGAATCACTCAGTGCGCTGCGCGATGTTCGCGAGGGATGAATCTATATCAATTCGAGGGCTACAGGCTCAGGCGGGTCTGGGGACCCATCCTACGATCATGCGAGGCCAAATAAAAAGCCCGGCTACGTTGCAGTAGCCGGGCCAGTTTGATCGGGCATCATTGCGGTCTAGACTTTAGTCTTCCTGATCAGCTTTAGCCTCTGCAGCTTTATCCTCAACGCCTTTGGCGTCGTCGTCGGGCTTCGCCGGCGTGTCATCTAGCTGCTCGTCATCGTCATCTGCCTTACGGTTCTTGTCCTCGTCCTTGTCGTCATCATCATCGTCGCGGTTTTTCTTTTTGTCTTTACGATCATCGTCGTCTTCGTCTCGTTCCTTGGCTTTCCCCTTGCCATCGTCGTCATCCTGTTTGGCCTTGCCCTTGCCCTCCCCGTCACTCTGCTTGGCTTTGCCCTTGGCGTCCTCGTCCCGGTGTTTCGCTTTGCCCTTTTCGTCATCATCCCGTTCTTTGAATTTGCCCTTGGCTTCTGGGTCACGGAGTTCGGCTTTGATCTTGGCTTTCTTCATGAGCTCCAATAACTCTTGTTTCTTTTGAGCGTCAATCGCACCCTCTTTGCGGCGTTTCAGATCGCCTGGCTGAGGATGATGGCCCTCGCCCAACATCTTCCGCAGTTGGTGAACCTCGCCCCGTAGCTGGCCAACTTCGTGATGCAGTGCTTGCAGCAACCCGAGGACCTCGCCGTGATGATGGCCCATGGGCATCGGCGGATGATGTCCGTCGGGGCCATGAAACCCACCCGCTTCGCGTTCGCGGCGTTCACCGTCGCGGGGATCGGGACCTCTAAATTCCGGGTGACCAGGCATCTCTTTTCGAAATTCGTGATGCGGTCGATCCCGGTCATCGCCTCTTTGCGGTCCGTCGCCAAGACGGCGTTCCCCATCGCGTGGCTCGTTCTGGGCACGCTGTTTCAGGCGTGCCTGCATTTCCTGCATTTGACGCTGCATGCGTTCTATCTGTTCGCGAACGGCCTGGGCTTTCTCTTTGTGACCTTCACGCTGCAGGTTCTCGGCCACTTTCCGGAGCTCTTCGATCATCAACGGTGGAGCTCCGGCCGGTCCCTCTCCTACGGCCATAAAACGCTGGTGTTGTGGTATATCGGGATGACCGGGCGGCACGAAACGGGGATCATGAAACTCGAATCGCTGCACCTTAATCTGCGGGCCGTTCGCACGAGATTGCTGGAGTTTCATTGCCAGCGAATGAATGCGCTCTTGTATCTTCTCCCGCACGGCAGGATCTTCAGTCTTACCCAGGGCTTCATGCAACCGCTGTAATTCCCGATCGATCTCTGTTACCGGCGGTTCCTGCCCGGGTTTGCCTTTTTCCCCGTCGCGCGAAATCCATTGGGGGCCGGGGCCCTTGCCAAATCTGATCGTCGCTTTCGGCAGCGTCTCGCGAATCCGACGTGCAAGTTGGCGTCTTTCCTCAGCCAGTTCTTTCTGTCCTTTTTCATCGAATTGCTTGGCTTCTTGCTCAATTTCATTCGCCAATTGTTCGATTTTTTTCTCATTGTCTGGATCGAGGTTGATTGTCAACGTATTTCGCTTTTGAACCTGCGAGTCACCGATGATGTCGATTTGAGTCCCTTCGGAATCGAAAGCCGCTTCGACCGGCGTCACAGACTCAATCTTCGAATCAGTAGGCGCGTTCTGTGCAACTTGAGCCGGTTGCGATTCAAGATCCTCGGCGGCCCACCAGCCGAACGTCGAACCGACGCCGATGGTAGCACCCGCCAGGGCGACAGCAGACAGGGTCACTAGTTTCTTCATCAGACAGACTCCTTGAGGCCAGGGGTGTTGGTACGAGATACGGTGAATCATCCGTGGCCGTTCTCGTTTCGTGTGAAGTGTTTGTTTGCTCGCTGTTTTGGACGTTGAGGCCGAGGTCGGCTAAGCAAGAGCACTAAAATATTGAGGCTGGTGAGCCCCGTGCCGTAAGGCCGGGGGTAGGGTAACGACTCAGTTTTCCGGACCAGCACTGTTAATTGGCGTAAAGAAATAGGTAGACGTTAATTGAACTCAATCTCGCCACCCCATCCCGGGGCTTACGCCGCCGGGCTCACCTGCTGAATTGATCCTGCGCCGCGATTAGAGTGGCCCCAGCATGGTGTCTCTAAGACGCTGCATGTTGGATACTCGCTGTCGAAATCGCTGGAGTTGAGTCTGCCACAGGGGACGTTGTGCTTTCGGTGGCAGTTGAGAAATTGCGGCTTCCAAGGCCTCTAAGTCGGCGTTCAATTCCGACATGTCGGCCGACACCTGCTGCTGGATGGCTCGGATCAGCTCGATCCCGATGACGAGTTGCGGATTGCGTGGAACAGTGGGCTCCGCAGTGAAGGCTGGGATCAGCTCCACCTGGAAGGGAAAGGGCTGTTGCGGCACTTGGGCATTCACTGCGACCCTCTGGCGATCCAGCGGATCAGTCGATATCAGTTGAGCTTCCTCAGCTGGTTTTAACGGCGCGGGCTCAGCCGCTCTGGCGACGTGTTTCGCGGGAGCGGCGACTGGCGGTGACGTCAGCGTCGCGGCGGGTGCGTACGCCACCATTCCCACGGCGACTAGAGTCCCCACTGCCGACAACAAATGCTGCCGGCTGAAGCGCTGCCACGGGTCGGACAACTCGCCGTCCTCGATCAACCGTTCGACGCGGTGCGTGAGGTTGGAGGAATTCCCACTGCCCAATCCGGCAATGGTGGCCATTCCCACCAGCCGCCATTCGGCAACCGTGGTCAGGCATCTCGCCAGGGAAATGCGTTCGACATCGCGTTGAATCGCCCACGCATCACACAGGTACTCTGACGCTCGCTGCCATTCGCGCAGCGCAATGCGATTGAGCGGCTGCCAGCCAAAGCAGACCACCAACAAGCGTCCTAATAGCAGCCACCATTGGTCGCCGCGGACCAGGTGTGCCATTTCGTGAGCGAGCAGGGCCCGCAATTCCTGTGGTGACAAATCGTCGACCGCTCGGGACGGCAGCACAATCTGCCACCGCAACCAGCCGCACGCGCCCGGTTCCAGGTCATCTTCAGACATCAGCAACGTCACCGGTCGCCGGACTCGGGCTTGCTGCAGTAGTTGGTTCAGAATCTCGCGAGCCATCCCTTCGGAAACAATCTGACATCCCGCCAGTCGCTGGCGAAATTCGGAATGTTCGGACAATAGGCGAAACAGGCCCCAACTGCTCAACGCGATCATGGCCCCGCCCATTGCCGCCAGGAGGACGACCAGTGACTGCGAGAATCTCGTGGCAAACTTCGTCAAGCGACTCTCCAACTGAGGAGCTGCGACTGCAGGCAGCGATTTCAGGCTCGCTTCAGCGGTCTCCTGCGCCGGGGCTTGCTCTTCCTTGGTGGCGATCAAGCGGGCGGCAGGAATCTCTTCATCCTCAGGAAACACCAGGAATCTCGCACGGACGGGCTCATCGAACTGGGGCTGTATCCGAGTAAAAGTGAAGCGTTCCCGATGCGGAACAGGCAGTTCCTGCTGGGTGCTACGGGCTCTGCCAGTGCTTTGCCCGACGGCAACCAGACTGCGGGCACTGGCCGAGCCAGTGGCACCCGACTCCTCTATTGAGGACTGTACCGGTGCGGTCCAGGCGGTTCGCAGCGACGAGTTGATCGGGCTTTCAATCCCAAATCCCAACTGCAACGAAGCGGTGACGAAACCACCCGCTGCGGCCAGCTTCCAGACCGTTTCGCGGAACGCGTGGCTGCGCGGTTCTTTCCAACGGAACCAGCACCAGACCCCGCCCAGCAACAGGCTGGAATGGATGAAATAGGTGGCGGCCCAGATCATCACGGGTGTCAGATTAGACATCATCGTGAGTCTCCTTTTCCTTGCGGGAAATCAACGCCTTCAACCGCGACAGTTCCTCGCGGGTGACGTCGCTTTCGTCGAGCAGGTGGGTCATCATCGCCGTCAGATTGCCGCCAAACAGACGTTCGACGAGATCCGTGACCATCGTCGATTTGACCTGTTGCGGTTCAATCAGGGCTCGATAGATATAGGCCCGCCCTTCGGCCCGATGATCCACCACGCCTTTGCGTTCGAGCTTCACGAGCATCGTCGCAATCGTGGTATGAGCCAGATCGCGATCACCCGCGAGCGATTCGCGAACCTCCGCGACGGTCGCTTCCTTCAACCGCCACAGAACCTGCATGATGGCGAGCTGCAACGTCGCCAGTTGATGAGTGCCCGCCATATTCGTTCATCCCTCCGTCCGAACCGAGGTAATTTATCTCGCGTCGATCACGATAACTTGCCAACAATCTCTACGAGAATTATTCCTACTACCGCGATAGAAGTTAATTCTACTACTGCGGTAGAAGGTGTCAATACAGAGTTGATTCAAGACCTCAGAGAAGTGCAGCCGCGAAATGGTGCGGCAAGTTCTCTTGGTATGGCAAAGGTTGAGAATTGGGTTGACGAGTGCCGTGGATCGCTAATTTTCAGAGTGGGAGGATTGCATCACGGAGACACGGAGAGCACGGAGATTTAAGAAGAAGGAGTTTTTTAGCCACGGATTGACACAGATTGAACACGGATTGGGTTAGCCTGGGTTGGTGTCTATCCGCGAAGCAAACTTGATCAATGAGCTTCAGTATTCGGAATACTGGACCGCGTGGCTTTCAATTGGTCTTTATCCGTGTTTCATCCGTGTTAATCCGTGGCTAAAAAACTCCTACAAATCCTCTCTCTGTTCTACGTGTCTCCGTGGTGCAATCCAATCTCCAACCGTCACGCTTCCTCAAATAACACGTCTGCCGCAGTTCCTAAGACTCGGTCCGTGGGCTTACGCTCACGGCTACGGTCTGTCGTCCCTGTCGGGACTAAATTCAAAACTCAATCCAACAGATTATTACTCTGCTGAACTTCAACATCGGTTTCAATGACGTGTTCGCTCCCCTTACCCAATCGGCACGAAGAGATCATGCAGCGCGTCGGCTTCTTCAAATAGATAGCAGACCGCATGAGTTTGGTCGCGCGGTTATCAAGAACCGTGCAACCTGTGATGATCGTATCGGTGCAGTTTTCGAGATAGATCCCAGTCGGTGCACCGTCGAAAATCTGCGAGCCGCTGATGTTGAAACGGCGGCAGTTGATGAGCTCCAGCAAGCCCTGCCGTTCGATTGGGACCGCGTTCGCCACAGTGTGCTTGCCGGCCTGGCTATCCTGCAGAATCATGCCGGAAATGTTGCAGTCATCGCAGTTCTTGAACGTCACCCCGGTACACAATTCGGTCTGTGTGTAATCGGGATTGTGTTCGAAACAATTGGCGCCCAAGGTCACATGTTTTGAGTCTTCGATCAAGACGTTGCGATGGTGCCCGCTATAAACAAAATTGCCGGTGATCGACATGCCGCGGACTGATGTCAGATGGATGTTGGTCTCCTGGCTGCCAATCAAGTTGCCCGTGATGCACCACATTCCCGCCTTGTGATTCTTCTCGGCCCCCGCACCGATAAAACGGATGTTGGAACCGTTCTTACTGTAGGTGGCCTGGATCGTGTTGCTCGAGATCGTCCCTTCACGGACCGAACCTTCCCCGACATCGATATAAATCTCAGCGGTCGCGATGTCATCGGCATCCGGCACCTTGATCGATTTATTATTGTTGTATTCGATGTCATTACCGGTGATCTGAAAATTGCGGATCTCGCAGTTTTCCGCGCGGATCCCTCCCAGCCGGTTGTAGCTGATGTGGCTGCCGACGATGTTGATCTGGTGCAGATTCAGATGGTGGAGATGAATCCCAATCCCGGTGTTGTGATAGATGTGACAATGACTGATCAGCACATTGCGGGCACGTTTGGTGATTTCGATTCCGGTCCGGACGTGGCGAATCAGCACCCCGGTCAGCGTTGGCTGCATGACACCGCTGATGAGGATGCCGTCGGCTTCGGGATGCCGGCCTTCGATTTCAATTTCGCTGATCGTCGGCATGCGTTCGTTTTGCCACTCTTCAGCTCGAAATGTGGTCGGGTCGGCCGACCCGGTATGGGTGCCCTGTAGCGAAAACGCCGGGCCGGGGCCAGTCATGATGATCTTCGCCGTACCACCGGTCCCTTTCAGGGCCACGCGACTGCGCTGAGCAAGGTCGATAACAAGCGTCTTGGAGATCAGATAATCACCGCGATAGAACTCGATCAGCCCGTTGCCATCTCGCAGGCAATGCTGCAGAGCCTCCGTGTCGTCTGTCTTGCCGTCCCCTTTGGCACCGAAATCACGCACGTTGCTCATGCTAAGTCTCGCCCTGGTAAGTGGATCAGAACCGCCGCCATCGACAGCAGTAGTTAAATCACAGCGCGTCGCGAAGTGCAATGATGACCGGCAAATCGAGTGGGCGGGAGGGTGAGGCTCCTGCCGAACCGCAAGCGTTATTTGGACGTCGCAGGACTATGCGGCTCGGCGGGAGCCTCGCCCTCCCAGCGTGCCCACATCCCCAACCGAAAAAAACTTCAGAATTTTGGCGGACGGCACGCGGAACTTCGGCTTCTCCTCGTGGGGAGCAATCCAACCCCGTGATTTCCCAGCTTTTGACGAGTCACGCAGATCTCGCAGCGTGGCGAGATGCCTGCGTCACTCATCTTGAAACTTCCCGCTGAACGCCTCGATTCAAGGACTACTGACATGCGAATTTCGTTCTGGTTACTCAATCTGATCCCCGCCAAGTCCCGAGTTTCCCTCGGGTTGGGCAAACCGGCCAAGCGTCGCCCCCGGGCCCAGGAATGCTGTGCCAGCCTGGAATCGCTGGAAAGCCGCGTTGTGCTGACGATGAACACGCCCGTTAGCATGGCAGTGGGTGCCGTGGCTGCGAATGTGCAGGTTGCCGATGTGAACGGTGACGGCAAGCAGGACGTAATTCAGCTCAATTCGTCGGTCTCTGCGGTCAGCGTCACGCTCGGCAACGGCGACGGCACCTTCCAGGCTCCGGTGAATTCGGCGGCCGGTGGATTCGGTACCAAGATGGCCGTCGGTGATTTCAACCACGATGGCAAGCTGGACCTGGTGACGAATCAGGGTTCGTCGATCGATATCTTGAAGGGGAATGGGGACGGCAGCTTCCAACTTCCAGTTCCCTACTATGTCGGTGCAGTGGCGAATGACATTGACGTCGGCGATTTTAACGACGATGGATTTGACGATGTCGT
>JAQGHS010000882.1 GCA_028291605.1 Planctomycetaceae bacterium
CCTGGTACTCCGGGGAGAGGGGCCGGGGGTGAGGGGCATTACGAGCTTCGTTCAATTCGCAATTCAACGTAGACTGTTTGGGAGCAATTCAGGACTCTGCGTCGATGTTTAATCGTGCTCCTCACCCCCAACCCCTCTCCCCGGGGTACCAGGGCGAGGGGAGCGACTTGTTCCGATGATTTGTTGGAAAATGCGACTGGTGCTGATACCCAATGCGCGTCGACGAAGTTGCGTGTCCATCCAGCCTCGTCTAGACTTCAATGCGACATTCTACTCCAAATTCTCTGCCCCAGATGGTGCGGGTTCTGCTTCTTGAATTCATCAGGGAGATCGATATGCGATCGGCGAACCCGTTTCAACAGATCGACCAAGCGCGGTTCCGGCGAGCCGTTCGTTGTGGTCTCTGGACCCTGTGCGCCGTGGTCTTTCTGTCGACGTTCGTGCTGGCCCAGGTGCGTCCGGCTGAGGAAATCAAAGCGGCTCGGATGAAGGCCGAGAAGCTGGCTGACGACGGCAAATACCAGGAAGCGATCACGACTTTAAAGAACGTGCTCAATCGCCTCGGCGCGGGTAACTACGCGAAGGATGCGGAATGGTTACGGGATCTCGAGGAAGAAAAAGAACAGCGCGAACTGGCTGAATCTCTGCGCGATGAAAATCGGATCGATGAAGCAATCAAGGTTGCGACATTGGCGATTGACTTGAAACGGAAACGGAACGGACCATTCAAAGGACCCAACCCGGCAGATGCACGCTGGCTCACCGATCTGAGAAATAATAAGGTCTCGTCGGAAATGGGCCTCTCGCTGGAGGACCTGACTCAGATCCTCCAGATGGAATACCGCGACAAATGGTTTGATTACAAGACCGAGCTACACGACGGCGGGAAGCAGGCCGAGGTAATCGCTAAGGCCGCGAAATCACTCGCAGAACTTAAAGCGGCGAAGGGGGAGAAGCATCCTGATGCGGTTGCCGCACAAGCCGAGTTGAAACAGTTGGAGACCGAACGGAAAAACCTGCTGAGCGAATTTCGCAAACTCAAGGACTATCGCGACCGGCAGTATGAAAAAGGAGACTATCAGAATGCACTGCCGGTTGGCGGAATGTGTGTCGACCTGAAGCAGAAGATTTATGGCGACGAGGATCTCACCGTCGCCATCTCGCTGGCCGAACGAGCGCGGATGGAACAAAAGGCTGCTCAATGGGGCATGGCTGAGCATCATTTTAAACTGGCGCTCGCGATCATTTCGAAACTATATGGACCCGAACACTGGCGCACGAAGGATGCCCAGGTGGCGGTCAATGAGTCTCGCATGATCACATCTGAGTTCGAGGAGACACGGAAGCGGATTCAGGAAGCGCGTTCGATGACCTTCAAGGCTGCCAGACTTCTGGAAAAAGGGCATTTCTACGAAGCCTTGCGACTCGCCGAGGAAGACGAAGTCAAAATCGCCGGGTATGGAAATACCAAACGCTATTCGTATTTCGCCGCGAATCAAACCTGCCTGACGGCGATCTTTCGCGCGACGGGACTCTACAGCGAGGCCGAATCACGTCAACGCCACGCCATCGACATTCTGGAGGACATCTACGGCGAGGAACATCCCGACTTTCTGGTCGCGTTGAATACTCTGTTCGAGCTGAACAAGATCCTGGGCGATCATGCCCAGGCACTCACCACGGCGCGTCGCTCGCTGGCCGTAACCAAAAAAGTCTGGGGACCCGCCCACGGCGAATTGGCGGTCAGCCTCAATAATCTGGGCGAGGCGGAATTGGCCGTCGGGAGGGTTCAGGAAGCCCGTGTGCTGTTTGTCCAGGCGCTCCAATTGAGCGAGCAGCACTTCAAGACCTATGGACAGTTATGGACCACCAGCCTCATGAATCTGGCCGAAGTGCATCGCCTGCGGGGTGAGTACGACGAGAGCGCGCGGCTACTGCGACATGTGGTTAAGAACCGGTCGACCGGTTATGGGCCCAAGAATGCCGAATCGCTCGAAGCTCTCTTCCATCTGGCTGAGGTGCAAACCGACGCGAAAAAGTACGCGTCCGCTGACGATTTGTTCCGACAGATTCTCGAATCATCCCGAATCGTGCATGGGCCGAAACATGTCCAACGAGCCCAATACTTGAGCGGCCAGGCCCGACTGCGGCGGGCTCAGGGGGACGACGCGAAAGCCGAACCCCTATTGCGAGAGTGCCTGGAGATCGAGCGGCTCAATCTCGATGCGACGTTCTCGGTCCTGTCGGAGCGTCAGCAACTGGCGATGACCCGCGAGGCACAGCACATGCTGTCCGCCTATGTGGATCTGGCCGTCACGCGCAAACAACCGGGTGAGGAAGCCTATCGTCATGTTCTCGGCTGGAAAGGGGCCGTCCTGGGGCGTCAGCAGCAGATACGTCTGGCAGCCGGCAATCCCGAACTGGCGCCGATCCTCAAGAAGTATCAAGAAACCTCACGCGAATTGGCGACCTTGGCACTCGCCGTTCCGAACCCGCAGCAACGCGACGTGATCGTCAAGGAGATCGCCCGGTTATCTAAGGAGAAAGAACGACTGGAAGGCGACTTGTCGGGCACGAGCGGCGACTTTCGGAAGTCCAAAGAACCATTCACCATCGACAAGTTGAAAGGGCTGCTGCCACCGGATGCGGTGCTGATCGATTTCGTGGAATACGCCGACTCATCGCCAACGGCTCCGCGCAACGGCGATCAACCACAACGCCGTCTGGTGGCATTCATCATTCGACCCGGCCGGCCCGTCGAACAGATCGCGCTGGGGGATACGTTGCCGATTCGGGCTCTCGGGGAAGAATGGCGGTCCCTGATCATGCGAGGTGGCGGCGGAGTCGGTCGCGGGTTGAAGCTCCTGCGATCGAAGACGGAGGCGAAGGACGCCGCGCCGCAGATTGAATTGCGCCGTCGGCTGTGGGAGCCATTGGAACCGCATCTCGCCGGTGCGAAGCTGTTGCTGCTGTCCCCCGACGGCGTCACCGCCAAGCTGCCATTGGCCGCATTGCCGGGGCGCGATCCCACCAAATATCTGATTGAAGAAATGGCGCTGGTGGTCGTCCCCTCGCCCTCGCAACTGGCCAACCTGTCGACTTCAGTACGCAAAGTCGGCAAAGCGGATGATATGTCGCTGCTGGTGGTGGGCGACGTCGACTTTGGAGCCCCCGCCGGGACGGGCGCCCCTGAAGGCAAACCGTCCGTGACTGTCGTCCAGAGGTCGGCTCCACGCTTTGGGGATGTGACGTTCAGCCCACTGCCTGGTACGGGACGCGAAGCGAAATCCATCGCGAAGCTCTTTCACGAGCGATTCGCCACCGGCAAGTTGAGCGAGCTGTTGGGGGCGATGGCGACGGAAGGCCGGCTGCGCGAGTCGGGACCGGGGCATCGCTATCTGCACCTGGCAACTCACGGTTTTTTTGCACCCGAACTGGCGACAAACATGTCGGCCACGGCACCCGCCGAACAGGATGCGAATGTCACCGATCTGCATCCCGGGCTGTTGTCGGGAATCGCCATGGCCGGCGCGAATCCAGGCAGCACGAAACCCGCTGCAGACAAAACCAACGCACTGCCGGACGATGGCATTTTGACAGCCCTGGAAGTGGCGTCTCTCGATCTGGGGGGCGTCGAGTTGGCCATATTGTCGGCGTGCGAAACGGGGCTGGGGAAATCCGAGGGCGGCGAGGGGCTGCTGGGTCTGCAGCGGGGCTTTCAGGTGGCCGGTGCGAAATCGACCGTCGCCAGCCTATGGAAAGTTGACGATTCCGCCACCCAGGTGTTGATGATCGAACTCTACCGCAACCTCTGGGAAAAGAAGCTCAGCAAGCTGGAATCACTGCGGCAGGCGCAGCTCACAATGTTGCGAGAGTACGATTCTCGGCAACAGAAACTGGTTGCACGCGGCTTGAAACTCGTCGCTCCCGCCCCCACTACCGGATCTCAGGAACCGGTCCCGCTGGCACCGTACTACTGGGCCGCGTTTATGCTCAGTGGGGATTGGCGCTGAGTAGGGATGTGCCAAGGACTGCGCGGTGCTGTGTTTCA
>JAQGHS010000926.1 GCA_028291605.1 Planctomycetaceae bacterium
GCGGACGCGCCTCCTTCACCCTTGGCACTGGGCTGGCCGCGTACCGAACTTCCTTCGGCCGATTCCAACCCGTGACCGAGGAGATTGAGGACTTCCTCGCGGACAACTAACAGCTTGAGACCGAGATTCATCAGAACCTTATCTGCCACTCCTTCTTGTTGTCGGAGCATACCGAGCAGAATGTGTTCGGTGCCCACTTTGTTGTGGTTGAGGTTGCGGGCCTCTTCCATCGAGTATTCGATCACCTTCTTCGCCCGGGGCGTCTGGGGCAGTTTGCCCATCGTGACGATGTCTGGACCGGGTTGAACGATCTTCTCGACTTCATTGCGGATCTTACGCAGGTCAACATCGAGGTTCTTGAGAACGTTCGCAGCGACGCCGGAACCTTCTTTAACCAGTCCGAGCAGAATGTGTTCGGTACCGATGTATTCGTGATTAAAGCGCTGCGCTTCTTGATTAGCGAGCTGCATGACCTTGCGGGCGCGATCGGTAAATCGTTCGTACATGAGATCTTCCTTTCGGAATCTGCGGCGTTAAAGCCGTTGCGATTCGTCAAATTCCTGTCGACGGGGTCTCGACATTACCCGCTATCTTGCGGTTTGTCCGATGTCTCTCCGAGTCATCGTGTGTGTATTCGTAACTTCAATTATTTTTTTCTGGTTGCGACCAATACCAATCCATCAAACGCTTCCAGATACCTGTTTTCTTCGTCTTTTCGTCCTCGTCAGTCGCCCGACGTATCCAGATTGAGTCATCCTGTGCATGAATATCGGAAGGGCTGTCCTCGGCTGCGAGATCATACATCCCCAGTATCTCCAATACTTCGGTTCTCACCTGCTTCGTCGTCAAACCAAATCCTGTCAGAAGCGTCACCGCAACAGACTCTCGGGCACGTACCAGACTGAGCAGCAAGTGCTCTCCCCCAATGTAATTGTGGTCGAGCTTTTTAGCTTCCTCATACGCGCATTCAATAACTTTTCTAACCAGCGGCGCAAAAGGCAGTTGACCCAGCGGGACTGTCCCACGGTCAGGTGCCGCCGTCCGTTCAATCTCCCATCGAACTTTAATGAGTTCTATTCCAAGATGTTTCAGGACCGCTCCGGCAACCCCTTTTCCTTCTATCAACATCCCCAAGAGGACGTGTTCCGTTTCAATGTATTCTCGTTGGAAATAATGTGCTTCCTTGTTAGCCAGCTCCAAAATCTTTCGAGCCCGATCTGTGCACCGGCTAAGCATTCCGCCTCCCTCGAACCACATGGATTCGGCAGGGACTTTTACATCACCCTCATCGGGACTTCAAAACATACCTCAGGAACCGAATCTCGCTGGCGACCGCCTGTAACTCTGGAATTCAGAGGGGCCGACTGTGCCTAAAGTTCGGTCTGCAGCGAAGAAGTGCACCTTTCATGCCATCCCTCACAAGAACATTTGTCGCAGGAACTTGGATCGATCCAGTAATTCCAGTGATAGAGTTTGTGAGACTCGGGCAAACTTGCCGAATTCTAGTACTCCCGATCGATCAAGGCAAGATTCGGTTTGACGCAACTTAAAATGGGACTTGAAGGTGGGAAAACACGGAGGCGGATACCGAACACGGTTTACCGCTCCACCACAGCCAAGTGACAGCGGGTTCGCGGACGCGGCAGATCGATCGTCGAAGGAACTGGACGAGAATCTAAAAACGTGGCAGACGGCGCGCCGAGCGAATAGGTGCCGTTTTGGCAGATACCATTGATGTATCCTGGGACGGGTCTCGAGGCCCTTCCATCCGGCAAGACTGACGTTTGAGCATCAGGATATCTCAGTAATTCGTATTTCTTCGTGTCCTTCGTGACCTTCTGTTCCAATCATTTTTTACAGAAGGTCACGAAGGACACGAAGTAATACAATTCCACGCAATTCGCGTCTGGTTATTAATGCAGTTTGTGTGAGTTCCGCCGTTTCCTGATTCACAGCGGTGGGACGGACGGCCAGGAGACCCCTCCCACGACACATTACGGCGAAATACTGTTCAGATGTGAAATTTGTCGAGTTCGTGAGATAGACATCTACAACCGTTGAGGATTAGAATTCTCGTGGCGACAACTCCCACGTCCTGTCTTAAATGTCGCAGCGTGCAAGATCGAATTGACATTCCGTCACCATCGGCGATTATTTCATGAGCCGAGATCTCATGTTGATCGTTTACCTGGATGACTTGAGTATCGGTAACTACCATTGAAAAGTTTCAGAAAGGGATAATGCGATGAGTTACGGGCAAGCATATGCCAACGACTTGTTTGCGATTGATGCGGCTGCGAGTGATCGGGCCAAGTTTTTGCAGCGAACCTATCTCCACCTGTTTGGGGCCATCCTGGCGTTCATTGGGATGGAAGCGGTGCTGTTCACAGTATTCCCGCCTGCTGAGATCTTGCGTTTCGTGTTTGGCAACGGAAAAGTCGGGATGCTGGTGATCTTCGTCGGTTATATGGCCGCCACCTGGCTCGCCCAATCGTGGGCCAGTCGCAGCGCGTCGCGGACCACTCAGTACTTTGGACTCGCGCTCTATACGGTGGCAGAAGTCTTGTTCTTCGCGCCGATATTGAGCCTGGCCACTCTGATGGACCAGGGCGGCTCAACTATCATCCCGACCGCGGGTCTCATCACGATGTTGATGTTCGGCGGGTTGACGACGATCGTCTTGGTGAGCGGGGCGGATTTCTCGTTCTTGCGGACGGCGCTGATGATCGCCGGCTGGTCGGCATTGGTGGTCATCATCGCATCGATCTTTATGGGCTTCAGCCTGGGATTGTTCTTCTGCGGTGCCATGGTCCTGCTGGCTTGTGGATACATTCTGTATGACACATCCAACGTGTTGCACCACTACCGAACTGACCAGCATGTGGGGGCGGCACTGCAATTGTTCGCATCGGTCGCGTTGCTGTTCTATTACGTCCTGCGGATCGTCATGTCCCTGCAGAGCCGAGACTAAGCATTGAGTTTTGCGATGTCTGACCGGCTGAGAATACTACAAGACACGGGGGAAGAGGTTTTGCCACTCCCCCGTGTTGTTTTATTGGGTGCCGCTGGTAGCAGCGAGTTTTCCGAAGTCCAGAGGATGCTGTCCGTCGCCGTTCCCGAAGGCGCGTTGACTCAGCTCCGTAACGTGGCGGAACTCGCTGAACTCTATCGTCAGGGTGAGTTTCCTGACCTGATCATCTTCGTCCAGACCTGGTCTGACGAATTCCCCTTTCGCGACGTGTTGGCACTGCCAGGTTTCGGGCCGTTGTCTCGCGTGCTGTGCTGCTACGGGCCGTGGTGCGTTTCCGACGGCCGCTCCCGGCAGGATTGGCCGCTGGCTCTCCGCGTTCCGCTGGAGCATTTTGGCGCAGCATTGCGTGCGGAAATGCAGCAACTCACCGCCCCGAATCGTGCGGAGGCTCCCTTACCCTGGACTGCCGGTCGTGACGAGATTTTTGGCCGTCGACAACAACCGATTTCGGCCGGTTCCGCCTCGGGTTCGAGGTGCGTGATACGAGTTATCTCGCCCGACCGCAAACTGGCCGAGATGTGGGTGGAGCTGGTTCGGAAGGCGGGATTTCCAGTCGCGGCGGAGGGCTCAGCGGGCGGTGGTCAGGTCGTATTATGGGACGCTGATCCGTTTGACCAAGCCATGCGGGAACGCTGGAGTGAGTTCCGCAGGCGATTTCCCAGCTCCAAAATGGTGGCATTGGTGGGATTCGTGACGGCGGACATCGTCAGCGAGCTGAGGGACTTAGTTGCAGCCTCCGTCATTTCAAAGCTCCTGCCGCTGGATTTATTGCTGGCTGAACTGCGGGCTTTAGCGCCTGGACCGTTCGCGTAGCACCAGTTCCGTCAGTCATTTCGATGGTATCAGGCTCTGCGATTCGAAGTGTGACGAGGTCATAATTCGTGGCAAACCACCAGACACATCGGAACCAAGGCAGATCGTCGTGCCATTCATGAAAACCTGCCAGATTGCCAATACGCCACCAGTAGCCCCGATAATGAAATGGCGTGCCGGGAAAGCTAATTTCCAAATTCCCGTTAGCATTTAGGCTCATTGCATGCCCATCGCAATACCAATGGCCAGAGATTTCATCGCGTTGCGACTGCAGATATTCCTGTGTGCCCCAGATCAATGGCACGCAAATCAACACCGCAATCAAGATCCGTTTTACCGCCTTGTGCTGTACGACTTCTGGTGTTGGCTCGGTCATGATTGGCAACACTCCACACTGCTGAACGCGTTATCGATGTCATG